>VXSC01000022.1 GCA_009838195.1 Rhodothermaceae bacterium
GAACGTGTGCGATCCTGGGGGTTGCCGCGAATGGGCTTGAGAATCCGATTCACCGTGATGAAATCACAGGTGGGTTGGCGGAGATTCAGTTCATTCACAACGCGGTGATCCCGGTTCCGGTGGATGTGTCCCTGGATGGTACGCCACTTCATTCCGGAATGGAATTCCAGAATGCGACCGGGTACACGATGGTTAGCGCAGGATCGCATGAGGTCCGGTTCCAGCCACTGGGTGTTCCTGAAGAGCAGGGAATTACTGTTGAACTCCCAACGCTGCAGGCCGACAAGAGTTATGCAGTCATCGCTCATGGCACGCTGGTCAGTAATGCGGTGAAGACGATTGAGACCAGAAAGATGTCTACTGCCACCAATATGGTGGAGGCGATTCTGGTCCATGGCTCTGGGGATGCACCGGCGGTAAATGTCAATTTGCTGGATCCCTACAGCAATAACGACTTGGAGCGGATCGTAGCCAGGCAGCTTGCGTTCGACCAGACCACGAAGTATCTCCAGTTTGATCCGGACTTTGTCAATCTCCAGGTGACTGGAGCGGACAACACGGAGATAGCGGTGTTCCAACTGGATCTGTCAGGACGCCAGGGCGAGGCTCTGATCTTGAACCTGTCGAATTTGGCGGCTGCGTTGGAGGTCTACGGCGTCGATGTGAATGGCGATCGGGTTTCCAGCTTTGTCGTGACCGATGTCATCGACACGGAAGAGCTTCCGACGGAGTTCACGCTGCACGGAAACTATCCGAACCCGTTCAATCCGTCGACCCGGATCCAGTTTGACCTGCCGGAGACGGCACAGGTGAGTCTGCAGATTGTGGACATGCTGGGTCGGGAAGTGATGACACTGCCGGCGAAGGAATTTGAAGCAGGAGCAAACCGGAGCATTGAGCTCAACGCGGTGAATCTTGCCTCAGGGACCTACCTGTACCGGATGATTGCAACTGGTGCAGAGAGCAGGTATGTGAAGACAGGTCGCATGACACTGGTGAAGTAAGGCAGACTGAGTAGCTTAGCTACTCGAGCTTCAACAAGGCGCCCCGGTACTGAAAAGTATCGGGGCGCTTTTGGTTTAGGGGAGGGAGTATGTGAGAGCGAATCAAGCTGAAAACGGACCACTCGCAATTCTTGACCTGTCATTTGTCCCATCGAAAGCTGTATGTGTCGTAGTAGCAGTACTGGCACGTATGATTATCGAAGCGGTCCAATATCACCGTAAGCTGAAAGGCTACGAACTTCTAATGGTTCTGGTACTTGATGAAGCACACACTTTCGTTCATAGGGGGCTTAACTCCAAAACAGGTTCTGCTCCTGGGCAAACATGCTGCCGAACATTTGAGCGAATTTCAAGAGAGGGTAGAAAATTTGGACTTGGACTTGTGCTTGCATCCCAGCGTCCATCTGAGATTTCACCAACCATATTGTCTCAGTGCAACACCGTTCTATTACATTGCTTTGTAAATGATAGGGATCAAGATCTGATTAAGCGTCTTGTGCCGGATAGATTGGGAGAACTCCTCCGAGAGCTTCTGAGTCTAACGTCAAGGCGAGTCATTATGCTTGGCTGGGGTGCACCTGCACCGCTTATGACAGAAATGCGAGAACTACTGGAAGCTTATCGTCCCCACTCATCTGCCCCTGTATTCTGGGATAGTGGGTAGGGAAGAAAGAATCACCATCAACTGGAAAGAAGTTGCCGACAACTGGATCTCTCCAACGAAATCAGAAGATGTTCAAGAGGGTATGACTTGATCTCAGACGGAGGTTAACTAATCTGAGGGTTCATGGAATTTCTCGGGATCCCCGTAACGACGTCGGGTCTCACCCAGCATGCCCTCTCTACTCAGCGGGCACAACTCTTCAATGAAAGATGTCCAATGTTTTTGGCACTGTGGGTGGGGAGCGTATACGCGTAGTTTCTTCAATTTGAGATTGAGCCGTTCCCTGTCCCGGTATTTGTCACCAGGTGTCCGTTCGGTTCCAGGAGGATAGTTTTCATCGTCGTTGTTGGTGTTTTGCCACTCCCGTTCTATTTCAGAATACAATTGCTTGAATCTGTTAACAGGTCTCATCGCTTGAATGAAAGAGAAAGCTGCCCGGGAGATTAAGTATATTATAGAACCAAAGTATCCAAAAAGGAAGAATAAGTATAAGAGGTCTGACAAAGTGATATTCCCCATTGGCCAGATTCCTGTAAAGCATTCGGCGAAGGGCATCAGTGTTCCAACCGCGGTTATGCCTCCGAATACAAGAACTAATGAGTCCTTGGAGATTATTTTCTTGCGCATGTTTTGAAGGATTTATTTGCGTTTCAGACTAAAGGTGATGAATAATGTGATTATTCATCTGCTCTGTGGTTCCCTAATTCTGTGATACGACCAGTAACGGGGGAAGTGTATATTTGATGGCTTGATTCTATACAGAGCTAATCTTGTTTGTGCAAATTATCCCTTCAATTCAAAGATTCGAAATCTCCTTACTTCCGTTCTTGGTCTCAAAGGTTGTCTACCAATACGAAGTTATTTCAAAAGCCTTAGCCTGTTGTGTGATATTGGTGTTTGCATTTGATATCCCGATTGTCGCAAACATAAACTTCTGGAATACATCGGCAACTGCCCCAGCCCCACCAATTAATGTTCATCCCTTCCGAATTTGCAGTGGGGATGCGTCAGAAACCAAAGTCTCGAGAAACTGTACAGCGTCTTTCCATGGTGAAGTTCTTCCCATGCTAATAATTCCCGTAATTATTAATTATTCAGATAGAGATACCAGTGATGATGGATAGATCAAAGTCACATGTCCAGCACAGGAACGACTACCATGTGAGGGTGAAAAATTTTGGTCCAATTGCTGAAGGTAGTATTGATATTCGGCCTCTGACGGTTTTTGTGGGTCCGAGTAATACCGGGAAATCGTACTTAGCCACGCTCATTTACGCGTTGCATCGTTGTTTTGCCGCGGATTTAGATGAAACCCCATACAGCTACGCTTGGAGAATCAGGTCCTCAGGACTCACAGACGAAATCATATCTGATCCAGATATCAAGGAATATCTTGATGCATGGATTTCAAGCGTAAAAAAACAAGATGACATGCCCTCGTTCTCAGGGCCAGTTGAGGATGTGATCCGCTCTATGGTTGAAGAGACGGGGGATATGGAAATGTATATAGAGAGAGAATTATATCGGTGTTTTGGGCTAGAAGCCATTAGAGAACTGATCAGACGGCCCCGAGCACAGTCAGCTGAAGTCATAATAGATCTTCATCGACGAGAGGAACGATGCAATATGCAATATCGATTAGGAATTCGTCGTAACGAGTTCAATGTGACCGGTAAGGTAATAGGTTCCAAGCTGCCTTCTCCCGATTTACGGCGATCGCGGGAAGGTATTGTGCTCCGCAGAAGAATGTATAGTGTACGTAGATCCTCCAAACGTGATGTATTCGATTCTCGGCCTTTGTTGATGTTGGCCGTTATGACGCGGAATGCTCTGACGAGTTTGCTTAGAAGGCGTGCCTACTATCTACCCGCGGATCGTACTGGTGTCATGCACAGCCATCAAGTTGTTGTTAGTACATTGATCCAGAATGCAACCAAAGCTGGACTACGCCCTGCCGTCAATGTGCCCACATTGTCGGGTGTCCTAGCCGACTTCCTCAATCAGCTCATTCAGATGGCAAGTGGGCACGGATCTAAGGGGCATGAGAACGGTGACTTACTGGCATCACGGGTGGAGGAGACAGTATTAAGAGGTGGAGTTAACATCGATGCTTCTGAGGCAAACTACCCGCATTTTTTTTACAAACCTGAAGGTTGGAAGGCGAAATTGCCTCTGATGCGATCATCGTCTATGGTATCAGATCTGGCGCCAATGATCCTATATCTTAGACACGTCGTAAGACCTGGTGATGTAATTATTATTGAAGAACCGGAGTCGCATCTACATCCGGCAATGCAGATCGAAGTGATTCGTCGCTTGGCGGAGATAGTGCGTTCTGGTATTCAGGTAATTGTTACGACACACAGCGAGTGGGTGTTGGACGAGCTGGCCAATATGGTTCTGAGCTTTCGAAAAGGGGAATCTGAGCAGGCATTCGTGAACAAGGCGACAGATAGTCTCAATCCGCGTGAGGTTGGTGTATGGTCGTTCGGACATCAGGAGACTTCTGAAGGAGTGGTTATTAAAGAACTGGAGTTAGATAAATCGGGCTCATATCCTTCTGGCTTTGACCGTGTGGCCGTTGATCAGCACAACCGATGGGTTGAAGCAGTTGGTGGAATTGAGTTTATGGATGAATGAGTCTGAGTGAGGAGATACGGAATGAATTTAAGGAAACATGCATTGTTGACGAAATGGAACGGCCGGAATGCACCTTATGCTTGCGTGGTACTCCAAGACCATTCCTGTTCATAGATCTTGACCTTCCTGGTTCACCGTTGGGCCCAAGCGATAAACGGTGTGATTTTCTTGCGTTTGTAGACAATGTTGCGGAAATGCCATGCGTGGCACCAGTGGAGTTTAAATCAACTTGGCGAAAAGAAATATTTGGGCAACTCCAGGCCGGTGCAATAGAAGCAGAAAAATATATTCCCACTCAGTTGGAATGCCGATTTCGACCGATTGGCGTACTCAACGATTTTCCGAAGGGCCGAAGAAAAATGATTCGGAGGCGTGTATCATTTCGGGACCGGTCTGAGCCCATACGGCTCATCTTATGTGGTGACAAGCTCATTCAGGCTCTATCATAGTGAATTCACCAGAGAGTGGTGCCGAACCCGACATCGCTATCTGCTTGAAAACCTCCCGGGTATAGGATGAATACCTTAGCTGGCATCCTGATATGGCCATGTGTGGGTGGAATTGATGGGAGGATCCCTTAGTTGTAAATATTAGAATGTTGATGAACTTTACCGAATTGATATGTATTGATTCATCGCAGGTCCGTGCTATGGAGAATCTGAGTGGAGAGGGATGTCTAACGGTACCGCAAGCTGAAGAGCTACCAACTACCGACGGTTCTGGTACTTAATCGAGCGCACACCTTCGTTCATAGGGGGCTTTACTCCGAAGTAAGTTCTGCTTCGAGGCAAAAATACTGCCAAACATTCGAGCGAATTTCGATAGAGGGTAGAAGATTTGGACTCGGACTAGTGCTTGCACCTCAGCGTCCGTCTGAGATTTCACCGACCATATTGTCTCAGTGCAACACCTTCCTCTTACATCGGATTGTAAATGACAGGGATTAAGATCTAGTTAAGCGCCTTTTCCCAGATGGGTTGGGAGACCTCCTCCGAGAGCTTCCGAGTCTACCGTCAAGGCGAGCAATTATGCTTGGCTGGGGTGCACCGGCACCGCTTCTAACAGAAATGCAAGAGCTACTGGAAGAGCATCGGCCCCACTCACCTGACCCGGCATTCTGGGATGTTTGGTCTGGACGGAAAAATTGTACTATTGATTGGAAGGAAGTTGCCGAAAACTGGAGTTCACCTGCACAATCTGAAGACGATGCCCAAGCAAGCATGACCTTATCTCCAACAGAGGATAACTAATCTAAAGGTTCGTGGAAATGCCTTGGATCCCAGAAATGACGTTGAGCTTCACCAAGAAGACCCTCTTCGCTAAGCAAACTTAGGTCAAAAACGAATGGTGGCCAATTTTCATCGTCATCTGGATCAGGGGCGTATATACGAAGTTTGCTCAATTTGCGACTGAGCCTTACCCTGTCACGGTATATGTCGTCAAGAGTCCGGTCAGTACTAAGCGAATAGTTTTCGTCATCATTTTGGATGTTTTGCCACTCCCGTTCTATTTCAAAATGCAGTTGCTTGAATCTGTTGACAGGTCTCATAGCTTGGATGCGCGAGAATATTGGCGAGCAAACTAAGTACAGTAGAAACGCAATGCATCCAACCGCGAGGAATAGATACACGAAGGGTGGAAAAGAGATATTTCCCATGAGCCCGGTGTCCGTAATGTATTCGGCGATAGAGACCAGTGCCCCGACGGCGGATATGCAACCGAATACAAACTTCCATGAATCCTTGAAATGATTGTTCTTGCGCATATGTTAGATGAATTTATTTGTGTTTCAGACTAAAGTTGATGAATAAGTTGATTATTGCATCTGATCCGTGGATCTCTAATTTTGTGGAACGGACCGGTAAAGGGAGATATGTATTTCATCGCTTCGGTTCTACGTGGAGTTAATCTTGTAATGCAGTTGATTGCATCAAATTAAAGATTCAAAGTCTCCGTACTTCCCGCTCCTGGTCTCGAATGATCTCTCGCTCGAAATAGTCCAGAACCCTCCTACGCATCTTTTCGGCCCATAGGCGTACTCTGGGTTTTGTATGAGTCTCAAGGTATCGGAAAACTTTCTCTAAGCGAGAGTAATGGTCAGCACATGAATCAATCCAGTGGTAAGGATGAATGTGACTTTCCAATGCCATTTGCACATCGTTACGCTCCCCGAAGTCATCCAGTAGTCGAGACATTACAGGATGGAGGCTGGCATAGCCGATTTTGTCTCCTTCCTTGGAGAGAAAAGGGACACACTGAGCCAAAAATGCAGGAGCACCATCTGGATTCACATGGCACCAAACGAACAATATGTCTTTGGGAACATCTAGGATCGGTGGATTGAAATCACGCTCAAGGATGTACGGCTGGCCCAGAAAAAATCTCATGCGGTTCGCGAACTGAGGATTCTCTAAAATGGATCCTCCGACAATCGGCCAAACAATATCTGGAAAACCTGTTAGCATTCTGTTAAGCACAGAATCCGGCTTGGCCCTAGCCGGATAAAACAAGTCATACTGATCTCCGCGGGTAAGAGCTCTAGCAAGCTGTAGAGCCGTAGTGCAAGCATCAGAATCCTCGCGGCCTTTAGCCAGCATTGGGCGAATAATCTTTTTGAAGTGATATTCTACCATGTCTGGTTGAATTCCAGACATCTTTACCTGCGGAGGGGGCCTGAATTTCGCCGTGTCCCAACGACCGGCATTGTAAATCATTTTTTGAAGTTGGGGCCGAAAATCTACTATTTTGAAAATATGCGGTTTGGCTCTTCCCTTACTTTTTTCATCTTCTTCACTATCAAGAATCCGGCCCAACATGGTGACTGCAATCGCGTAGGACGGAGCACCATGGTCAAGCATTACGTCAAGAAACAGTGAAAGCTTGTCAGGTGAGACATCTTTAAGCACCCGTGTGGAGGCCCAACGGTGCAGATCCCATGGTGCCAAAGTACCTCGATTCAGAGCGTCTATAGCATGGTCAATGTCTTGGGGCTTAAGACCGGCTCGGCCGCAAATCATTGGAACGACTGGAGCGAGATCGGGCGATTCAATCGCCCTCATCTTGAATTCTTCAACCGCATCCTGAAATATCTCTGGGAGGCCCGCAACAAATCCCACAAGTAGATCATAATTCCGGTTGGATGCAGGGACATCTTTTACGGCTTGGGCAATTGGTTCTAGCCATGTGAGTGGTAACGGTGTACACTCCGCAAGTGCGTTCCCGAGTTCATCAGCTATAAATTGTCTTCCTTGACTGATCTTGGGCAGGATTTCCTTGAGAGTTGATGAATCCTGCACCAGCTCGATGGCCAATGATCGGGCGATGGTATGACGGTGCTGATATTCCTCCTCGCCCGAACGTTTCTTGTCCGTGGATTCGGGCATGGGAGGTTCGGTCACTTGAAGCCGAACTCGTTTCCGAAGGCTTTTCGGCTCAAGCTTATTAACTAAAGACCGAACCCTGTTTAACGTACTATCATCAATACCCTCTTTGTCGTAGGTGAGAACAACCTTCAATTGTCGAAGTGCCATGGTCCAAGAATGGCCCTCATGAACAACCACGGAAATAATTTTCTCCACATCCTCAAGGAATCCGTCATCAACCAGAGATGAAATTGAGCGGCCGAGATCCGAACGAGCCTTCTCCCCCACATCGTCGTTTCGCATTGCAAGCTCTCCAAGTAGCTTTACGCATCCCAAGCAATATTCATCCCTTTCTTGATTTGAGGCTGGAAGCCATGATTCCAATGCTCTTCGAGAACCCTGAATTTCTGGTCCTACCATGCGGAAATACTTCTTCATCATCTTGCTGCCCTCGTCCAGAGCATCAACGACATATTTTAGTTGTTCTTTATCGCTCGTTTCACTCGACTCATCAATCATCTCATCAAGAAACAAGAGTCGAGTTTTGCCATCTGCTTCAGTACCTCCAAGCACAGGTGAGAAGAGTTTTGCGAAGTGCTGAGAAGTATCTGGAGGCCAAGAGTATGGTTTAGAGACCTCTAATCGGAGTAGAAGCCGAGCGCCGACCTTGAAGGATTCTGAGTGGAAGGCGATTATTCGCGACATTCTGACAAGAATACTATGCACAACTTCTCCATGCAGACTCAGATCGTCTAGGCGGTCTATGTACGGCTTAATCCGTTCGGCGACAGCAGATGAATTAATCTCAGCTAGGGCTGATAGTACCTCTGCACGATCTGAAAGATGAATACTATTCATCTGGTCGAAGGGACCTTTTGCCCGTAACACATGAGCCGCCACGGTTTTGGCAATCTCCGTGGCATTTAGTTCAGCGAGACGCCTAGCCGCAGAGACATTGAGGTCAGGGCCAATGTCGCCTGTTAATACCCGATCCCATTTCTCTTGACTCCAGTCGATCCATTGTCGCTCAGCAAGCCTGACGGCAATGGGGCGCGGTTCAAGCGTCGCCAATCCTCCTCTACGCTTGACGATACCTCGTTGGATGAGCCGTTGAATTCCTTTATATAGTTCATCAAATTTGAGTCCAAGTTTTGCGATTTTTTCGAGATGGCCCTTATCAACAGACTCCTTTATTGCAACACGATACTCCTTCTCCACAGGCTCAATTCGTATTGTTCCAAATACCGCGAGTAGTTGAGCTGAATCAAGCAATAGATTGTTATCCCTTGAACCCCTGCCACACACGTATTTGTCTATGAACGCACCATCGGCAGGATCTATAAGGTGCTTTCCCATGTCAAATTCCTTAGTGATTCGGATCGCGACTTCCGGGAATCCATCCGACAAATGTGCAAGGCGATCCTGATCCACGCTCAACATTGTGTTGGCGACATCTTCAACGATAGATTTGATTACTTCCGTGGGAGCATTGTCGATGTAATGGGTGTTCGAACTGATTCGTTCTGGAATCTCATTGTGAATGGTAATTAGTGAAAGACAGCTATCGGTATGGGATATAATTCTGTCCAGCTTCGCATGTACTTGGGGATCACAGTCGTCCACGACCACTATAGCCCGTTCTCCAGAGATTGCTAATTTCTCGACGATCCGAATGAGTGCTTGCGGACTTTCTTCACGTTGTTCCGTGTACATGACAAAGTCCCGAGGCGGATGATCAGCAACTTCGTGTTTGCTCAGCCTATCCAGAGCCACAAGGCAAAGTCGAGACTTACCGATTCCTGATAATCCGACCACCCGTAGAACTCCGTGAGGTTTGGTTATAGAAATCTCAAGCCTTTTGATAAAGTTGCCTAAACGGGGATCTTCTACCCAAGTAACCGAATGCTCACTTCGGCTATTCCATTGTTTCCAAGTAGAAAAGCCTTCAAGTGGACCGTGTCCTACCTCTTCCCGAATCCAGAGGGCAACCGCTGGATGGATGTTTACCCACTCGGCGATTTTGTTGGCATCCCAAAACCAGACTTGTTGTTCCATGTCTACTAATCCAGCCTGCCCCAGAGCTGTGCAGATGGCCAGTTTACGTTTCTCTATCTGCTGTTGGTTGTAGTGCTGTGCACAAAGCATGATGTAGCTCCCCCCGCTCCCAAGAACTGAACGAACCATTGGCTTAACTTCTCCCATTCGAGTAAGAACTTCCTTGAATGCTTGGCGCGGATAAATTTTTCCAGCCTTCAATTGAAATTGACAGAGACGTGATGGTAGAAATGGGGTGTGCGCGGGGCCATTCTGCCACGAAATTCGTCCATCTTCCCCTCCATCTGGCACATTGATATTGCTTGGGACTGAGATTCCGTTCAATGGAATATTGAACCTTGTTGCTTCCGCATTCAGTAGCCGTCGCAATAGCTGGGACATTGGTCCTGGACCCACGCAAGCGATGTCAGCACCAGCTACTTTAAAGGGGCTGACTACTTCGTGGTGGGTCAGTGAAGGTTTCTCGCCCTTTAGAGTCGAAAGAATGCTTGGATCAAGATCCAGTATCCGCAACAAATTGACCACGGCCTTGTTTGGTTTAATACTACCAGCTTCGTATTTCGCGAATGCACGCGGACCGCCTCCCAACAACTTGCCGGCTTGTTCTTGTGAGAGCCCAAGTTTTTCACGAATGGCCCGTATATGCTCTGGAGCAAAAATCTCGAAATTATCCATAATGACACCATAGTGGTAACTTTTACTAAAATATATCAATATGGGATTAATTGCAAATTTTCTTATATAGCTTCATTGCGATCGGATTTGAAATCTATTTCACATTTCTCGGTTGCCGTTTTGGTTGACCCCCTGATGTAAGAACGGATGCTTCAATTGGGGCATGCACTCGATTGGTGTGCATGGGACTAGTGTTTAATCGCGTATCTTTTCAGTAGGTCTTGTCGATATTTCCAGATCGGGGGATTTTGGAATAAACTTCCAATACTACCGTGCGATGGGAGCCAATCACATCGTTCGGTACTAGGCCTAGAATTTGGCCTTAGGGTCGTAGCAAACAGTATCTCTGAGAAATAAAATGCCCCGTGGTTTTCTGTTATATTGAGGCTATCAGTCGGCAACGTTCCATCACCTATAATTGAATTGGAATCCAGCGTATATTTAGCTTTTGGGCAGACGATATGAACGATCCTATGACATTGATTGCGAGTTACCGGTGGGGGGAAGACAATGGTAATTTCGAGGGCTAATCAACTTTGGATGTTTGCGTTCGACTATGCCATAATGTTCAAGTTTTTGAAATGGTCGGAGGGCCATGAATCTTCCTCTCGGGCCTGATCGTGTAGGCGTTAATCACGCCCCAACAAGACATGAGAGTTCAAACTTCAGTATTTGAAGAATTTGGGACGTCAACGATTCCTGCAGCCAACGTGTCTAGCGTACCGCAGCGAAGCCCTCTTAGGTACCCTGGAGGGAAAACGTGGCTTGTGCCCCATATACGTAAATGGCTTACGGATCCTGTTGACACTCTTATTGAGCCATTTGCTGGCGGTGGGATTATTTCATTGACAACTGTGATGGAGGGGTTTGCTAAACGAGCTCTTATGGTCGAAATCGATCAAGATCTGTCTGCCTTCTGGAGGGCGGTACTGGATGATCCAGAAGAGTTGATTGAACGCATTCAATCCTTTGCCTTTGATCGTACAGAGGTTGAGCGTTTAACCAAGAGAGTACCTAGCAGTGATCTTGACCGTGGATTTCGAACCCTTGTTCTCAACCGCACTCGATATGGAGGAGTCTTGGCGCCTGAGGCCTCGCTAATAAGAAGCGGTGAAAATGGCGCTGGTATCGGTTCCCGGTGGTACCCTGAAACACTGGTGAACAGGGTGAGAAATATTGCCCGGTATTCGGATCAACTTTTGTTCTGCGAAAGTGATGGTGTGCGCTTGCTGGAGTTACAGTCTGATCGACCCGAGACCGCTTTTTTTGTAGATCCACCGTACACGGCGAAAGGGGGAAAGCAAGCGGGCTCCCGTCTCTACACTCATAACACAGTAGATCATGCTCGTATTTTTGCCACTCTGGCTAGGAGCCGCGCGAACTTTCTGATGACTTACGATTGTTCTTCCGAGATCATCAGAATGATTCGAAAACACAAATTTCATGCTGCTCTCGTAACGATAAAAAATCTTCACCACTTAAAGGTACCCGAATTGATCATCACGCGTGACAAACTGTTCACCTGAACGTTTGAAATCGTGAAGTGAGACGTCAAAATTCATAATGTTTGTCTCATCAACCTAAAAGCTCACAGCCGTCTATGGACCTCCATAATATTCCTCCATCCGACCTCCACCTTGATCCGAAAAACCCACGGATCGGGTTCGAGAAATTCTCCTTAAACGACCAACAAGGTATCCTGCACTGGCTCTGGCGAAACAATTCGGTGGACGAATTGGTGAATTCTATTCTGGCCAATGGCTATTGGAAGCATGAGGAACTGTTCGCGACAGACGAATCGGGAAAGCTTGTTGTAGTTGAAGGCAATCGACGTCTTGCAGCTGTAAGAATTATCTCGGATGCCCCTCTGCGAGGGAAATTAGGCGTTAAACTGAATGAGGAGCCTTCGCCAAGAGTTCTTGAGACCATTCAAGAACTTCCAGTAATCTTAGCACCGCGAAAGGAGTTATGGAGTTTTGTCGGTTTTAAGCATGTTAACGGGCCACAGGCTTGGGATTCCATAGGTAAGGCTGAGTACGTATTCAATGTGCGGACCAACTTCGGTATGACCCTCGCTGAGATTGCGTCGGGGATCGGCGATCGTCACGAGACAGTGACCCGCCTTTACCGGGGGTATGTAGTCCTTCGACAAGCACAGGATCAATTGGCTTTTGATATAACTCAGAGCGAACACTTGCGATTCCCGTTTTCCCATCTGTGGACTGCACTGGGCTATGCGTCCATCCAAGGATACCTAGGGGTTAATTCTAAGACACTTGAGAATGAAAATCCTGTTGAAAAGGGTCGATTGTCACGACTTGATAACCTGATGAACTGGCTCTACGGGAATCGGGCCAAAAACATTGAGGCAAAGGTGCGTCGACAAAATCCAGATCTCCGTCATTTGGCGCGTGCTCTTGAAAAGCAGAAAGGTATAGATCTGTTGGAGTCAGGAAGTCCACTTTTGGCAGCATTGGAGGCTTCACTTGGTGACAAACACCTGTTTCGAAATGCACTCACAAAAGCAGATAACAGTGCGAGGGAAGCTATGCAATATGTATCCACGGGATTTGATGGCGAACATGATTTGATCGCAACCATGGAGAGTCTCCATAGGCAGGTAGAGTCGCTTAAATCTCTCATGGAACGTGGTGCTTCATGACAGTGGAAGTGAACCCAAGTTCACCGGTTGAAGAGATCGCCGACACAATAGAATGGATCTGCGTAAAGGACTCTAACGGCTACCTTTCGTGGGCTGAAGTGGTCAGCGACCTGAGACTTCTCTACTCAGGTAATGAAGCAACCGCCATTTACGGTAAGTCTGGCTTTCAGCAGTCCAATACAGAGACCTTTGAACTTATTCTGGAGGAATGGGTCGAGGTTCTTTCCTATCGGTTTCAGGCCTGCGGATCCGGTGATGGATATCCGTTCAATATCACCAAGCAGGGACTTGAATTTCGTGGAAAAGATTGTCCTGCGTATTTATTTCAGCTTCTCGTATCTCTCGGCAAGAATGACCGCCATCCTGATGGAACTGCTGTTCCCAAATTGTTTGAGGAACTGAGTGCGGCAGCTGCCGGTAGGTATCTAGGAGATAGCAAGACGTGTTTAGTGTTTGGATTCCCACGGAGTGATCTTCCTAAGGGATTTCGTGATGCAGTTAACCGATTGGTGGAATTCTTGAACGAGGGGAAGGCATGTAGAAGTCGCCGAGGGCTCGATGAAGTAAAGGATGATGGTCTTGACGTTGTGGCGTGGAGAGAATTTCCCGACCGAAAAGCTTCAAAGCTGATCTTGTTTGGCCAATGTGCGACTGGTCAGCATTGGCAAAAGAAGGCGCACGAATTGCTGCCGGACAATTGGTGCAAAAGAAACTTAGTGGACTCTCCTGCTGTGAATCCAGTGCCAGCATTTTTCGTCCCGAGGGCCCTATCGGAAAAAGATGCTGGACTGGCTGGAATCAATCAGGTTTTACTTGATCGCTGTCGTATTTCGGCATTGTGCTCAGGAAAATTAAGTGGCCAGTTGAAGAAGAGGCTTTGGGCCTGGATTGACTCCTCCTGTAGTACCCAGAGCTGAGTAATGATTTCAGTGAGCATCCCGAGACGTTTGCGTAGACCGGTAAGCACGATCCGCTATGGAGAGGAGCCCCTCTTTCAGAAGACTCGCATGTTTCCTTGCGCCAACTGCCAAAAGAGTTCCGTGGGCGAAGTCATGAGTCCAACTGAAAGCTGGACGCGGGATTACCGCGCGTCCAGTTTGATGAGCCGGAAGTGGAAACGGATCGACGGAACAACGAGCTGGAACTAGCCGGAAGGGAACAATGAGCATTCCCGACCCTAGTGATACCACACCACTCCACCCACGACTCTACTATACCTAAGGGGTGAATAGGGTAACAATAGTACACTTGTGCCGCCGCCTCTCCCAAAGATACTGGTCCAATCTGAATGGGACTGTTGTTGACTGCAATAGATTTCAACCAGGCCCCTGATGACAAAGTAGAGAAAGTACTCGGCAATATAATTCTACTTGAATTCAAAGTGAGGTCGAGCGTAGACGACTATGTGTCATAGTGACTATTCCCTGAATTTGCACTTGAATTAGGGCCAGGTATGGCATCAACCTGTTTTTTCTTGGGCGATTGTAGAGTTAATACCAAGATGGTTTTCCATCCTGGCGAGTAGCCGTTCACGGCGAGCCTCATAAAACACATTAAAGCCGGTAATATCTTTGGGCACTTCGCCAAGATCGTGCAGTCTCCGATGTTCAGCAGCTGTTTTATCATCTTCCATTTGTGCAAGCCATTCGTACGGGAGTGTTGCACCCTTTGCCTGATTTGGCCCCCCAGGAAGTAATTGAAGATTGGGGAGTCGATCTACACGGTCCATGAATATCGGAATTTTATCTTCTGGCACACCGGCATCCCCTAAGCTCCTCGGCGTAAATCGGCTCTTGGGAAATATATGGTCAATGTGGAATTGATGATGCTCGATATCAACGATGGGGTACAGGGTCGAGAGCAGGGCAAATGCGCGATCCTTGGATTCTGCCAGATCCTGTAACTCCTCTGATTCAAACGCAAGACGGCCTCCCCTACGAAGTATTACCTCTTCAATCTTCGCATATGGGAAGCCGCTATGGCCATGTTCGTCAATTACCTTTCTGAGCCGGGTGAGTAGCGAATCTTGATTACCGGACCACATAGTACGCTTCAGTAAGGATCGGGTAATCCATTGACGAATACATGCCCTGTCCCCGTCTGACTTACCAGACCTGCCGTGTTTACGGAAATAGTAAGCGACGGGCAGGACTACAGAGTGAGCCGTCAGGGTCGGGCGCGAATACCCGTAATCGCGCAAAAGCCTCGCAGCAGAATAGACGGCGTCTGTGATATCTTCCCACTGCTCATTAATGCTTTCAATGTGGTCAATCGTAAAGTTGCTGACCTTGAAATCAATACTACTGATTCCTGCAAGAAGGAAAGCAGCCTTGAGGAGGAAATCTCGGGAAAATCCAAACTCTCCTACTTGGGGACCATTGATTTTCCGAACTGATCCATTGATGTCATCTCTCGCATTTCCATTCCAGTGTGCGGTTGCTATGCTCATTAGCATGTCGGAACGGTTGAGTGTCATTCCTCCGCTATTGGTGCGGATAAATATATCAAGAACCCGGTCAATATCCTGACTAGTCTCTTGGTAGAATGAAATCACCGGTTTGACATGAACAACTTCACGGAGTTGTTGAAGTATCTCTGTCGGTTTATCCAAGTCCTCCAATGTCATGTGGCCGAGATGCTGTTGAAGGTATTTATTGGGGTCGTTAGGCCCTTTGAACTCCATGACGTTACAGACTGGGTACCAGAATTGAGACTCGTCCTGTCTCTCGGCTTCCTTATTGGTCAGGAAACGGAAGTCATATTTCATCCCATGATCATTTTCTGGGGCATCCTGAAATAAGTTCAGATAGAGTTGGCGGACCGGGAATGCGTCGGGGTTGTCCCACCATAGGCGCGGAAGCTTGTAGGCATATGTTCCATTCAAAGCGATATTCAGTGCCGTAAGACGTTGCTGACCATCAAGAACAGCGGTGACAGTTTCCTTGGTGGATACTTTGGCTTTACGAGCATTTGGAGAATCCTTCTGATGGTAGTCGATTCTAAAATCATAGAACTGAAACTTCCTTATACTTTCGGACCTGACCTCCCAGAAGAGGAATGATCCAATTGGATAATTGCGCATGAGGCTGTCAAAGAGTCTTTCGATTCTATGCGTCGGCCAAACAAATTCTCGCTGAATTGCAGGGAGAACATACTCCCTATTCTGAATGTGCTTGATTGCCTGGTAGATTGTAATCGGAACCTGAAATGCCATCAAATATTCAATGATTTATCGAAAGGTAAGAATTTACTGCTGCAGCCATCAAAATAATTTCCCAATCCTGTACTCCGGACGATTGGATTTCAGAGACGACCTGTTGAGTGAGGTTTTAATCGTATCTGAAGACGAGTTCCTCGAGTGCATCCACATCAAGCATCTGGGTTTTTCGAAGGAAATGTGGCCCTTATATCTGCTCATCGGATTGCAGGTTTGACATCATCCTCGCGTACTAACCAATTAGGCTCCTTCCTCGTTGCTGACACCTCTGCCAGTATCGAGAGAGGCCCCAACCCTGCGGTTTACTCAATAGCTCGTTGATGACCTTTTTCTGTATGCCAGAGCCATCTATTGCATGGGTAGGTTTTTCGCTACGCCATAGAAGATTCTACCCCAGGATAAGTCTCCTTGTACGCCCCGGCAATTCGGTTGACTGCACCAATCACGAAAACAGTGCCCCCAATCGTAACCAGTACCGGTGCCATACTCGAAAGTACAGGCCCGGCCCCGCAAGCGATCGCTACGGATATTACGGCTCCGCCCACTGCAGACAGGGCTCCTTTTTTCGCCATATTTTTTCCCATATCAAGAGCGGCTTCTTTTGCCGTACGTTCTCCGGCGTATATATAAATCAAATTCTCTCCTAAACTTACGATCCCTTCAAGGGCCATACCGACACACGCGGCTACCGCCGCAGTCTCAAGGGCTTCTACAGCTACAATCCCCGCCACGTCGACGAGATTAGCTGCGTTGGCTTTAGCCAGTTCTGCTCCGGTCATATTGGAACTGCCTCGTGCAAGATTCTCCTTCGCGGCTTCCCAAACAATGTTGCTGTCCTTCATAGCCAGAGAAGGATCATTATATACAGATTTAATATGACTGGCATGCTTACCATCCGAAAAATCTACCACAGCATCTTTCCCGAAATTCTTGACTACTTCGGGAAGAGAAGATTCATAAAAGCTCTCCGCGGCCGATACTGTGCGAAAACTTTGTTCGCCCCGCAGGCCGGCAAAGACCATCTTTGTTTTGAGTGTCTGTGGCAATTCTGAAAAACTAGGTGAAGCGGCCAAGATTTTAGAATAAGCACCAGCAGTAGCAGCCACCATAGCCAGGGCTGCATTTTTCAGAATCATTATAGATTGTTCCTCCAGAGTTATCCGCTCGGCAGTTTTCCTTAATTTTTGGTTTGTAAGATCTATGGTCGCGGCGACTGCGTCTGTGTATTTTTTCGAAGCATCCGCTACTTCCTGTCGGAATTTTCTAAAACTCGGTTTCGTGAGAGCCACGATCTGGAGCAGCGCATCTTCACCGACATCTACCACTTTGCTCGCAGCTACTTGTGCTCCGCGGACGACTTGATCGCTGGCATCCGCCACCTTGTTTGCAGCTTCTTTTGCTCCTTGTTTGACTTGGCCACCGGCATCCACCACCTTGTCTGCAGCTGCCTGTACTCCCTGTTTGACTTGGTCGCTGGCATCCGCCACCTTGTTTGCAGCTTCTTGTGTTCCCTGTTTGACTTGGTTACTGGCATCCACCATCTTATTCAAAGCTATTTGTGTTCCCTGTTTGACTTGGCCACCCGCATCCACCGCCTTGCTTGCTGTAGCTTCAACCCCGCGTCTGATCTGGTTGCCCACATTCGCGACTCGGTTTGCAACTACCTTTGGATCACGCATCTTCAGATTGATTTCGTGAATCAGCGACAAAACAGACTCACGCGAACGAATGCTAAAGTTCAGACTCGAACTCAAAGGATCCGCCTAATCGGCAAATCGGCCTCAATATACACATTCACCTTTGGATTCAAAAGCTCTCGTCAAAGCGATTGGACGATACCGTTGCCTCTTCTTTCTTTAGTCAGGTATTACAATGTGGTCTGGCACATCAAGAGATTTATGATGGCAAAACAAACATTTTGAATACTCGCACAGTTAGCTGTTTGGGGTTGATAGGCGGCGGCAAATCGTACAGCGTGCAACCATTTCAACGTGGCTATTCCTAGTTGAGGGAGCAGTATAGTGGGGAGGTCTGTAGAATAATACTGTCGGACTCATGCCTGACGCACAAGACCATGACGGCATAGGGGCATTAGTATTTAAGGGGAAAACGACCGTGAATTCCCATTCATTACCGATCAGCAACCTAAAGTCTGCATGCGCTCGCCTGAATAAGCAGGTTTAACATCATGGTCAGTCAGGGTATTGATCCTGAGCCAGATTATTTCAAGATCAAATGAAGGAAGTCAATCCCCAAACCCATAAAACATAGAATGAAAGCCGTACTACGCCCAAACCAATCATCTGATTTGGGGTTTACGGCCGCTTAACAGGCCTGCGGTAGGACGCCGATTATCGAGGCTTGCTTTGTATGAACAAGACAGGGCTAGGAGAACTTCTTTTGCAGAGGGATCAAACTGTATAGCTTAAATGTTTGCGTGCAATTGTCTAAAAGTTTTCTTATCTTTGGGCCTATATGCTTCCAGAGGAGCCCTGTGTAGTCCTTACCATGGAAGTTTCCACTCACAAATATCGAAGATCTCATGAAGAAAAGATACTATTTCCTTGTTCTTTGCATGTTGCTGTTCCCAGGGTTGGCAAATGCTCAGAGCGTAATTTCCGGAACGGTTACAGATGACACAGGTGAGCCGCTCATCGGAGCAAATGTGCTCATCGAGTCACTAGTGATCGGTGCATCCACCGACCTAGATGGGACGTACACGTTTCAGGTTCCTTCTGATCATGTTGGAGAAACGCTGGATTTGACCGCTCGTTACGTTGGATTCGTAGAGCAAGTGCGATCCATTACAGTCAGCGAAGGCATCATGACGGAAGACTTCGTCTTAGAGGTAGACTTCCTTCAGCTGGGCGACATAGTCGTTACGGGGGTCGCGGAAGCAACGCCGAGGAAGAAGTTGGCGTTCACAGTAAGCCAGGTGGACGGTGAAGACATTACGTTGGCGCCTGCAACCAATCCGGTAGCATCCATTCAGGGAAAGGTTGCCGGAGTTGCCGTTATGGCCGGTAGTGGGGCGCCTGGCGCTACCTCTTCCGTGCGTTTGCGGGGTGCAACCAGTATCACTGGTAGCAACCAGCCACTTTACATCGTGGATGGAGTTGTTCTCGGCGCGAACCAGGTTGACTTTGACGCGCTGGATATTGCGGACATTGAAATTGTTAAGGGAGCGGCTGCCTCATCGCTCTACGGTTCACGGGCCCAGAATGGTGTGATCAATATCACAACGCAACGTGGTTCGGCGATGCCCCTCAATCAAACGCGGGTGACGGTCCGCAATGAATTTGGGATTAGTGATGTTGCCAAAAGCCTGCAAGCCAATACTTCGCATGATCTGCAGGTTGATGCATCGGGGAACTTCGTGGATGGCACGGGCGCGATCAATACCTGCCCCAATTGTTTGGAAAATGGATACGGTCCTGGGGTTATTCAAGAGGTCAACCCTCATGGTGCTGCTTTCTTCGACAATCCGTATCAGGGTACGTTGCACAACGGTTTTGATGACTTCTTCGACCCTGGCAATACTTGGATAAATTATGTCGGTGTAAGCCAAAACAGTTCAAAAACAAACTTCTTGGCATCTTTTACGAATGTTGCTGAGCAGGGATCGGTTCTGAGCCTCGAAGGTATGAAGAGGAGGAGTTTTCGTGTAAATCTTGACCACCGAATTCGACCAAACCTGACCGTTTCGACCTCTGGATTTTACTCCCAGACAGAAAACGATGGCGTCACTGGTGTACCGGGATCAGGTGCATTTTTCAATCCGTTCTTCGGCCTGATGTTTACTAATCCATTGGTAAATCTAACTGAACGGGATGAAGCGGGCGATCTAAAAATTCAGGCGGATCCACTCGCGGTCGAGGAAAACCCACTCTACCTGCTTGAGAATACAGATATTTCACGATCACGGTCACGTCTTCTCGGTAATTTCCGTGCACGTTGGAATCCGCTGGATTGGCTGAATCTTGAGAGCAATTTCAGTTATGACCGTTCGGATCGCGACGCAACGGAGTTCTATGATATTGGATTTCAGTCAATAGATCCATCATCTGTCAATAATGGTCGCATTGAGCGGCGCAACGAAGTTGCTGAGGCAATCAACTACGACTTGACCGTGTCTCTTCGGAAACAGTTCGGAGATTTTGCGACACGTGGTCAGCTGAAAGCTCAGATAGAGAATTTTGACTCTTTCTCGGAATTTATTATTGGGACCAATCTGGTAACATTGGGGAATAGTGACCTCTCCAATGTAAAGCAATTCTGCACAGAGCCGGGATGCGATGCTGGTAGTAGAGACTTCGGAAACGGATTCTCAACAGTTCGGTCGGAAGGGTACTATGCAACCGCAGGCCTGGATTACCAGGACAAGTATATCGTGGATGTTTTCTTCCGCTATGATGGCAGTTCGCTGTTTGGAGCCGAAGAGCGCTGGCAGCCCTATTATCGTGGAAGTGCCGCGTGGCGGGTTTCCGAAGAGTCATTCTGGCCAGCAAATAACCCAATCACCGAACTGAAACTGCGTGCGTCTATCGGGACCGCCGGTGGCCGCCCTGGATTCCAGGCGCAGTATGAGGTACTTTCCCTGGGAAATGGTCAGCTTTCCAAATCGACCTTGGGAAATGCATTCCTAAAGCCGGAATTGCAGACAGAAATGGAGTTTGGACTTGATGTAGGCGTTCTTGACCGGATCTTCCTTGAGTTGGTGTATGCCGATACACAGGTTGAAGATCTGCTCCTCGCTGTTCCGCTCGCCGGATATTATGGGTTTAGCAGCCAGTGGCGGAATGCTGGTGATTTGGCTTCCAATACCATTGAGGCCAGTGTGAATGCGAGCGTCTATAGTTCAAGGGATATGGATTTTGAGGTTGGAGTTATCTTTGACCGTACTCGCCAAGAAATCACTGATTTCAATTCCAATCCCTATGTAGGTGGTCCTCAGAGTCTATACTTTTTCCGTGAAGGTGAAATCCTCGGAAGCATGTATGGAAACGAATTCATCACGGATCTCTCCAGGCTCCCATCCGATGCCGACGCAAGCTTCTTTGATGTCAATGATGATGGGTATGTGGTCGCGGTTGGCCAAGGTAACACCTATGCCAGTGGTCCAGGCTCGGATGGTGTCCTAGGTGGAGCAGACGATCTTTGGGGGACGCTGGTGAACGTAAATGGAACGAATTACCGCTGGGGAATCCCCATCAAGTACTATGACGAGGCAAACGAGACAGATCAGGTCCAAATTGGAAATGGGCTTCCTGACTTCAGTCTTGGATTCAACACGACGTTCCGCTACAAAGGATTCTCACTCTACATGTTGTGGGGTGCGCAGATTGGAGGTGATGTCTATAACTTCACCAAGCAATGGGGATACCGCGATGGTCGTAATGCAGATCAGGACCAAGGAGGGAAAGAAGAAAGTATGAAGAAGTCAACGACCTACTACGAAGTCCTCTACGATGCAACGGCGAAAAACAGTCACTTTGTAGAAGATGCCACGTATCTCAAGCTGCGCGAGCTTTCGGTAGGGTACACACTCAATCGCCAGCAGCTTTCTCGGGTCTTCGGCAATGTGCTGCATTCCCTCTCCGCAAGTATCATCGGGCGCAATCTGCTCACCTTTACTGGATACTC
This sequence comes from Rhodothermaceae bacterium, assembly GCA_009838195.1. Taxonomy (NCBI): domain Bacteria; kingdom Pseudomonadati; phylum Rhodothermota; class Rhodothermia; order Rhodothermales; family Rhodothermaceae; species Rhodothermaceae bacterium. The sequence continues at coordinate 21,923 of VXSC01000022.1, forward strand.
TGGATTTGATCCTGAAGTAGGAGCAGGGTCCGATCCGACACTCTATCGCGTAGACAGTTTCAATTACCCGCCGCTCCGTACGATTCGGGCGAAATTGGAATTCCAATTTTAGGTGAGGTGACCCACATGAAATCTAAACACATCAAGCAAATGAAGCAATTTACATTTTATACGCTGGTCGGTGTCTTGGCGCTCGGTGCAGTGGGTTGTCAGGATCTGGTTGTGGAAAACAAGAACTCACCGGACAGATCGGTTGCCTTCGCGCAACCTGGCGATGTCGTGAACCTGGTATCAGGTACGTGGCTTGATTATTGGTCTAGTGTCCAGTATTGCAATTCGCTCTTTTATTCAACTATAGCAGATGAGAACTCGTCTTCCTGGGCAAACTGGGGGATGCGGGATATGTCCAGCGAACCTCGTATTGGTTGGGATAACAGTGCAACCTATAGCCGCAGAGGCGCCACTCAAGGGCCTTGGTTTGGTCATTACAGGGGCATCTCAAATGCCAATGATGCACTGCAGGCGATTATTCGGGCTGAAACAGAAGAGAGTGCGGACAATAACGTGTTCACCCGTGACGGCCATGACACAGCACAACTGAAAGCATTTGCAAAAATGAATCAGGGGTTGATGCATGGGATGCTCTCACTGCACTTTGACCAAGCGTTTGTGTTTGACGAGACCGTGGATCTGGACAATGACGTACTCGAGCTGCGTCCCTACGCGGAGGTGAACCAGGAGGCGATCCGAATGCTGGAAGAAGCGCGTGCAATCGCAAGTGCAAACTCGTTTTCGATACCCTGGATCTGGGGACTGGAATTGAGTTCCCAGGACATGGTCAAACTGATCAACTCGTTCATTGCACGGTTCACGGTTCAGGTCGCACGGGATGAAGCCGAGCGTGCCGCGGTGAACTGGGGCAATGTCATCGGGCTCATAGATGCCGGGATTACCGAAGATTTTGTACCTGTCGGGGCTGATGATGGGGATCAACAGTTTGACTGCCTGAAGCACTTTGGTCAACAGGGAACCACCTGGAGCAGAGCTGATTATCGCACGATTGGTCCGGCTGATGAGTCGGGGGGCTATGATGACTGGCTGGCAAAGATGAATGCAGGGGACTATCGATCCGTTCGGGTGTTTAATATCGTCACGGCAGATCGCAGGATTGTTGGTAGTGCCGATGATCCTACGGTGGATGGGACAGATTTTCAGTATCAGGGGAACAATGGTCCATTTCCGGCCGCTCGCGGTTACTACCACTTTTCAAGCCACAACCATAAGCGGTATCAGTATTACCTCTTGGCGGATGCAAATGGCCCCATGCCACACATGATCCTCACGGAAATGCACATGTACAAGGCGGAGGGTTTGTTGCGCAGTGGTGGCAGTACGGATGAAGTTGCTGAGTTGCTTAACATCACGCGAGTGTCGCGGGGACAACTGAATCCAGCTATGGGATCGGATGCTGCGGGTTCCTCAACAGATGCGCAGAGTCACTTGGATTCCGCAAGCCTGTGGGCTAAGCTAAAGCATGAGCGCCGGATTGAGACCTTCCAAACTGCAGGAGGGTTAGCCTATTTCGACGACCGCGGGTTAGGGGATCTCGTTACAGGAACGCCAGTCCATTTCCCTGTGCCCGGCAGGGAGCTGGAAACGCTGGGTCTGCAGAATTATACGTTTGGTGGCGTTGGAGGAGTCGGAGGTGCGCCGATCGCTGGTCGATTTGAAACCGACAATAGTCGACCGCGCTGACCCACGCTCAGTTTGATGAGATGAAGGGGGCAGTGCTCATATGGGAACTGCCCCCTTCATATTGTTGACCAATCACCACTATACGGATAGAACCCTGATGAACCGATCAATTTTTTGGATTTTGTGTTATGTCTTACTTGTGAGTGCCTGTTCTGGACCGGGTGCCGACAGTGAGCGGGCTGGGAACAGTACGTTCCGCTATAACCTCGGAACTTCTGCGCGGTGGCATATTGTCTCAACCGCCCAGGATGCTCTCCTCACCAGGTACGGATACCGCTTTAATCGAGAGGTCAACACTGCCGAGGATGTACGCCTGGAAACGTCATGGAGTGACATGACCACCTTTGCCGATGAACAGGCTGCTGGGTATGTGGAAGCCAGAGTACGCATCTTTGTCAATGCCCGTCCGCGTAACCGCGCAGCAGGGAACGCGAGCACGTTTTCTGCGCGCATGGAAGCCGAGTTTGAGGCCCGACTTTCGATGAATGGGAACTGGGAACCAGCAGCGATTACGGCCGAGCGGGAGGCTTATCTGGATGAGATTGCCAAATACCTTGAGAACGAGTTCAAGGCGGGGGTAATGCAGTAATTCCTCTGGATGCCCAGGTGCTCCACATGCACGGTTTGGCGTGTGTTCCTGCTTGGAGTACTCCTTCTTGTGGGATGCACCTCCGAGCCAGAACGCACATGGACTTCGTTTGAAGAGTACCGGGTGCGTCCACTGCTTTCCCCCATTGGCACGGGGACCGGGTTCTCCGAAATCCCCGATGCGATTGCGTTCAGTAATCATATCAGCACGTCGACTTTTGTAGACAACCGGCATGTTGTAAATGGATCGGGGGTAACCATCGGAGATGTGGATGGAGACAGTCTGCCTGATGTTTTTTTGGCAGGAATGGAGCATCACAGCACACTCCATCGCAACTTGGGACGTTGGGAATTCCAGGATATCACACTTGAGGCAGGTCTAGGCCTTGTTCACCCAAGAGCAATCGGCGGAGCATTCGTAGATGTTGATGCAGATGGGGACCTAGATCTTCTTGTGACGTCGCTAGGAAGCGGGGTGCAGTTGTTCTTGAATGACGGCACAGGTCAATTCACAGATTTTACTGTCGAGGCAAACCTTCCTCAATCTGGGGGTGCTACCTCAGTTGCGCTGGCTGATATAGATGCGGACGGAGATTTGGACCTGTATGTCGGGTTCTATAAAGAGGCTACGGTCAAAGATATCTGGCCCCCGGAAGAGATCACGTTTGAACGCGTCGTTGAACCGGTTGCCGACTCGTTCGCCGTGCGCGAGTTCTGGTCAAAGGACTATAAACTCGTCCACCAGGAAGGTCGATTGATGCGGGTCGAACTTGCTGAGCCCGATCGAATCTTTTATAATGATGGAGATGCGAGTTTTACGGAAGGCTCGTTCACCGATGGGTCGTTCTTGGATGAGCACGGAGATCCGTTAACCAAAGTGCCCCAGTATTGGACTCTGGCGGTACGTTTTCAGGACTTCAATCAGGACGGGCACCCGGATCTCTATGTATGCAATGATTTCGAAAGCCCGGATGCCTTCTGGTTCGGGAGTGCAGATGGTACATTCAGAGCCGCTTCCACACTGGCGCTTCGAAAGACAAGCCAGTCAACAATGTCTGTGGCAGCGGCAGATATCAATGCGGATGAGCATGTAGATCTCTTTCTGGCAGATATGCTGAGTGGCAGTTATACCGAGCGGCAAAGACAGCATTTTGTGATTCCCCCTGAAGTATTGACCATGGGCGATATCCGTGCTCGCCCCCAGGAGATGCAGAACATGCTGCTGATCAATCGCTCGGATACAACCTACGCCGAAATTGCCCGCTATAGCGGTGTTGCCGCAACCGGCTGGACGTGGAGCAGTGCATTCACCGATGTAGACCTGGACGGATGGCCTGATTTACTTCTCACCACAGGGCATGCATACGATGCGATGGACGCGGATGCTCAGATTGCTGCCCGCTCCTCTCGACGCCCCTGGCGAGAGGTCTTATTGGATTTCCCAGATCTGGATTTACCAAATATTGCATTTCGCAATCTTGGGAATACGCGATTCGAGTTGGTTGAAGAGGGCTGGGGGTTGGGAGTAAACCCGGATGTATCTCATGGCATGGCAATGGCAGATCTTGATGAAGATGGAGATCAGGATCTGGTGATCAATCGACTGGATGGTCCCGTCGGGGTATTCCGCAATGATGCGGAAGCCGAGCGGATCCTTGTCCGTCTTCAGGGACTGCCCCCTAACCCTACAGGTGTTGGTGCACTTGTACGTGTCGTCAGCGACGGTTTGCCACCACAGAATCAGGAGGTCATTGCGGGCGGGGAGTACCTTTCATCCAGTGATGCAGCACGCACGTTCGCCTATTCAAGCGGTGCGGTCATTGAGGTACACTGGCCTGGTGGTGGATTCAGCAGGGTTGACGAGGTGATACCAAACAGTGAGTATTGGATCATGCAGCCATCCCCGCAACTCAAGGAGTCTACGGAGCATCCGCCTACAGAGGTACTATTCAAGGCCTCCAGCACCGGATTGCAGCATGAAGAGACCAGCTATACAGATTTTGCCCGACAGCCACTACTTCCGCATAAGCTCAGCCAGAGGGGGCCAGCACTGATTGCGGCAGACATAGATTCTGATGGGGATGAGGATCTGATTCTGGGAGGCGGAAAGGGGAAGAGATTGCAATTGTCTGTCAATAATGCAGGGGCATTCGCAACGAAACAGTACCTAGGTAATTCCTCGACTGGAGATCACGCGGGAATGGTTGCTCTACCGGGAGTCGTATGGGCAGCAGTAGGTAATTATGAGCGGACTCCAGAAGACGCAGGAGATTCTTCTCAGATTCTTCAGGTGTCATTCGGTGGAGTGGAAACCACCTATACCCTAGGGACAGAGACTCCTGGGCCGCTTGCGTTGGGGGATTTCACCGGAGACGGTTCTTTGGAGCTCTTTGTCGGGGGGCATTTTATCCCCGGTCAATACCCCTCGGTTGCAACCAGTACCATCTATCGGATCCGCGAGGGAGAGCTCCTTCGGGATGATGAACTCAGTGCGCCGTTCGAAAATCTGGGACTCGTATCCGGGGCTGTCGCAGCAGACCTCAATGGTGATCAGCAGACGGATCTCGCACTTGCAACGATGTGGGGGCCCGTACAGGTATTCCACAACCGAGGGAGTGGTCAACTGGTTCGTATGACACGCTCCTTGGGGCTCACGGATTATGTGGGGTGGTGGAATGGGGTTGCACCGGCCGATTTTGATGGAGATGGAAGGCTAGACCTAGTTGCGACCAACTGGGGACAGAACGTTCCCTATGACCAGAACACTCCCCTTCGTGCTTACTATGGCGATCTGGATCAGAACAGCAGCATGGATCTTCTCGAAGTTCAGTGGACCCCTGATCTGGATGCATTTGGATTGGTGCAGGATTTTCAGACGCTCACACATGCCTTGCCAATTTTGCGTCAACACATTCGAACGTATAGAGAATTCTCTGAGCGTTCGGCGGAAGATATCTTCGGCCCTGTATTATCTGGAGCTGCTGATCACGAAGTTACGCATTGGCAAACGACTGTGTTTATGAACAGGGAGTCGCACTATGAGGCAGTTCCGCTAGCGGCCGAAGCTCAGTGGTCGCCCGCCTTTGCGCCGGTGGTGGGGGATTTCAATGGCGATGGGAGAATCGATTTATTTCTAAGTCAGAATTTCTTCGCAGTTGCTTCGGGCTATCCCCGACTCGATAGTGGTCGAGGGCTGCTGCTGCTTTCAAATGAATCTCACGAGTTAATCCCACAGTCTGCACAGCATTCAGGGATTCGGATTTATGGCTCTCAGCGGGCATCCGTAGCTGCCGACTTTAACCTGGACGGACGTCTAGATCTGGCAGTGACCCAAAATGCAGGCCCCGTAGTATATCTTGAGAATCAATCTGCCGAGGTTGGTCTTCGTGTTGAGCTGCGGACAGAACGTGCCAATACATTTGCCATCGGAGCCAATGTTCGGGCACAATATCGGGATGGTTCGTTTGGTCCTGCGACAGCTGTTGTTGCAGGAAGCGGGTATTGGAGTCAGAACAGCCTTTTCCCTCTGTTAACTCCACGCGATGGGATCAAAAAAGTGTATGTCAGTTGGCCAAGCGGGGCAGATACTACTGTCGTGGTTCATCCAAATACCCAGATGGTTAAGATCATCCAGCAATAAATACTAATGTGAATGGTTGTAACAAAGCAATTTGGGATGCAATCTAAACATTGCGTTATTTGAGACGCGATACATCTATGGATTTATATTTAAGATAGTATTCAATACATCTTTTGGCAATGGAAGTCCTCGACTCAACCAGTTATCAATTTGGTTCAGACCTGCGACTCGATAAACCGGCGTCTCTCTTTGCACTGGCTTCCTCCCATCCTCCTTGCTTTGTTGAGGATTTCGCGCAAGCACAAGTATCTGGGGTGTCGCATTGATACCTTGGATATCTCTTAAATAGATATTTGCTCCCGTACCATGCCATTTTCGTCCTGTCATAATCTCATCAAAATAGCCGAATTTGTCCAAATGATCTATGCCGTCCGATGTTATCCAGTCAATTGATACACCAACTGTGCTGAAGGACCAACCTTGGTCAGTAGCTTTGTCTTTCAGTTTTAGCTTCGCCTCTTCAATCAATTCTGGAAGGGAACTATCGTTGCTGTATCCGCAGGTGGATGATCCGATAAACACCATGACGAGTTCCTTCTCGGGAATAGTTCCGTAGGACGGAACATACTCAGGGTGTACTCTCTCATCAGGCCAGCGAAGTTCTAAAGTAGGAATAAAGTGAAATTTCCCGGTGAGGCCTAGAATAAATGACACGGAAACCAATGTAACTGCAGAAAAAAACCACCAGCGGTTATTCATGCCGATCACTGTAGATTTGTTTTTCAAGCAACTTGTCCATTTTCAGGCTCTACTGAGACTTGTATATACGAATCTGGGGGAACCCTGAGGTCTCAGTTGTAGTGAAGCGGTATTCCCCATCTATAGCTCTCAAAATTTCCCCGGGCTCTGGACCTGAAGACCCCAAATAAATGCCCAATCCTGTTTGTGCATGTACTCTGAATGCGTGGCCACCCGAGAGTTTGGGCTTAGAAAAGAAATGGAATCTTGATTCCTTCTGAGCAAAAACATAGACCACATAGAAGTACTCACCGTCAGAAAATAATGGTCCGAATGCCGAGGTGCCATCGTCACGGTTTTCTGTGAGATATTTTCTTCCATTTTCCCAGTGTTCTTTCGTCGTAATTGGACGATGACCTGGGAAAGTTACCTGCCAAAGTTTTTCCCCTTGATCCGAATAGCCGGTCATTGCAGGAATGCCACGCGTGACAAATGCAATGGTTTGATACTCGGAATTACAGGCAAGAGAGGTATTGTAAGCAAACTCAGAAACCACAAATGGATCATCGTAGTCGTAGGAATTCCCAAAAGAAGTAACCCATTCACCCTCCAAGGTATACTTGTGGATTAATCCCATTTTGGAAGATGTTTCTGTGTTATTAAAGCTAACGAGATAGTAGTGTTCGTCCATGGCACACATTCTACCGTTAATGCTCGGATATATTGGTCGTTGTGTTGCTACAAGTTGGAATGACGAATCTTTGCGCTCAAAAATGTGATTTATGAACTGGTCAGCAATTATGACCTGATTACGTTCAGATACCACAGCGAGTCCGAGAGGACTCGCAAGTTCTCCTGGTCCAGTTCCGGGAGAACCAACGCTCGAAATCCAGTTGCCTCTGTAGTCATAAGCCCGAACCTCTTGATGCACAATATCGAAATAGTAAATCGTTCCGTTATGGTCTGTCTTCAAATCAAACACAAACCCGAGCATCTGAGAAAGGCTACCTTCATTGACTCCAATGGACGACATTTCCAATGAATCCCACTCCCAGGATTCATCACCATCTAATCCATGTCGCAACTCAAACCGAGGATCGGAAGGGTCGGGAATATTTTCACTCGTTGGATGAATTACGACTTGGGGAAATGCCGTCACATGAAAGAAAGCAGTCAGAGTCACTAATCCAACATACCTAGTCACAAGTAGAAAAAGAGGCATCCAGTCGTGTAAAAACTGCTCTACCAGCCAAAAGTTAACACAGACTATTGGGGGCCGCCAGGACAATCTTTCTCACAACCTACATCTCCATCATCACCACCAACATTGCAACTGTATGTCCGACAGCTTAAATCTTGTGCTTCACAGCCAGTATTGGAATGTGGCGAATCTGAGCACCATCCAAACCCAGTGAAGATCCAGGATCTATTACACCGGTCATTCTCACAATATTCAACCTCAACAGTGGCGGTTGCTTGCTCAAGCAATGAACCACCGGTATAAGCAAGAAATGCTAAAACGATCATCACAACAGCGCGCATAGACCAATACTTAATTGAATTTGTCATGGTTTCAAAATTTAAGGTTTCAAAGTTCAAGTTCAAGGTACCAAAACGGGACCAGTGGTGGCTTACATCAAATGTAGTCAAAGGTTCCAACTGTACACATTGATTAAGTTAATGGAGAAAGTTTGGACACGGCTAGCTAGTGTCTGTCCAGAGTGTGCCACGTAAATACATAGCGCCCCGTAGCCTTATCTGACGGTTGTCCTACTGGTATAGGATGACAGGTTCCATCAAGGGCGGTATGTTCGGTTTTTTGTTACATTGTCACGAAGTTTTGCGAGTTATCAAGGGGAAGGGTACCCTGGCGTTGTTACGACGGCTGATCGTACTGGTATGCGCATGCTAGGCCAATGGCCATAATGCTTAATTATAAATTCGTCGGATCTGCCATAATCTATAAAACTCGGGCTCGCTAGGTGAGCTACCAAAAGTAGGACACGTGGGCTCTCCTTTCTCGCCTGGAGGAGCCTTCCCCATGATAATCCGCAACGATTCATTTCGCTGGAACGGTTTGCATCGCTTCCCACAGAAAGCCAGACAGCTCGCGAGCGATTGCGACTGCGGCGACTTTCGGTGGACGGCGTTTCGTCAGGGAGATATATTGCTTGTGTAACCGTTTTTCTGCTCGCTGACTGATGGCAACGACTGGGGCGCTGCAGTCCTTTCGCCGTTCACTCAGAGTTGCACTATGCCGGGGATAATGAATATACTTCCACGCTGCACCGACCATGGCTTTCGCGCTTGTGCATTCCCGGTCTTGGTAATCCCCCCATGGCGCGTCGTGCTTCCCGATGAATGTTGCGACGGAACTAATCCCAAGAAGCCCATGAATGTCGTTGCGCTTTTGAATCGGCTGAAGTCTCCGATCTCGCAGACCAGTTGCATCGCTGTCGCCAATCCGATCCCCCGAAACCCCTGTAAATTTTGAACCGATTCACAAAACCTGGGCATGGCAGCCGTGATCTGGATTTACTTCTCCACCTCCCGGATTCGAGGCACGATGAACTCAATCTCCGCCAGATAGCCTCGCAGGATATGCTCATCATTGGCCTGCTCCAGTTCGACTTGGTTAATCCAAACCATGAACTTCTTGGTCCAATAGTTGCCGGCATTGTAGACCTCTCCACGACCACGCAATAGGTGAATCGTACGCATTGTCGTACGGTGTAGGGTCTGAAGTAATCCCGTACGACTGCGGACTAGAATTCGAGCAGATTCATATTCCTGGTCTGGAATAAAGCATTCAGTCAGGAGGTTGTTTGCAAAGAACTCGGCCAGCATTCGCGCATCCCGTTGATCTGTTTTGATTCGATTCCCGTTACGTTGAGGAATGGAGCCTGGAGTAATCACTGCACAGTCAACGTCCAATTTTTTCAAGTCCATGTACAGCACATAACCACAGTTCTCATAGCAAGCACGAAACTCGCCGTACTTCCTGCGGACATGATCGACAAAGCGGGAGAGCTTGCTCGGTGTGTGAGCACAAAATTCGGTTTCGTAACCGTGACGCCGTAGATTCAAATCGTAGACGCATGCCGCAGTTGTATCGCGATGAACGTCCAGACCGACGAAATAACGCATCAAACTTGAAAGGGAAGACCGTTGTGATTGCATGATCGGATGAAGGTTGATTAAACGCTGAAAGGATAAGCCCCGGAAGGGAACCTGTCATCATATGTAACCTATACCAGGGATTTGCACATATATCAGGGCAAGGAGTACCACACTGATCAGTACTGTAGGCCACTCGAATTTTCCGATCCATGCACCTCGAAAACGGTCATCTATTTGACGGTTATGCTCTACAGGATCAATGGTCCACTGCGCGTGGCTTATTTGCTGAAGCCGGCATACATATGGAGTTGTCTTCAGGGTAATCGGATGCGTGCCAACCCTCTTTACTTCATCACAGCAGTTCTTCTATTTTCCGTGATGGGCTGCACAGATTCAACATCTGGGTGGATTCAGGGAGAGGGATTCCGCTACCAGGAGTTGAATGTGAGAGGCCGCTCCCGGACAGGATTCACGGAAGTGAATGCACAGCAGTCAGGGATGGTCGCAGAGAATCAGGTCTCCCTTGAAGCGATTGTCGAAAACAGAAATATGAGGCATGGTTCCGGGGTTGCCATTGGGGATGTGACTGGGGACGGGCTACCAGATGTATACGTGGCTCGGCTGGCAGCACCAGATGTGCTCTACCGAAACCTCGGGAATTGGCAGTTTGAAGACATTTCATCTCAATCGGGATTGGATCGTACAGGTGAGAGCACCTCCGGGGTGGTGATGATTGACTTGGACGGAGACAAGGATCTAGATCTACTCCTTACCATGCCACTTGGGCCGGGAGCTGTCTATCTAAATACAGGAGAAGGTGCATTTACTCGAGCTGTAGATGCGTCCGGTCTTCGTTCGTCTTATGCGAGCACCACAGCCACATTGGCGGATGTGGATCAGGATGGAGATCTGGATGCATATATCGCAAGGTATAAGCGTATCGTGCTGGCAGACAGTTTGCCACCTGAGGCCATCACCTGGGATGCCGTACTCCAGGAGGATGGACTGGAACCCAAGGAGGAGTTCCAGGCACACTACAGGTTTACAAGTATTGGCAGTAGAGTCATTCGTTATGAGCTCGCAGAGCCGGATGGACTCTATCTCAATGATGGGTCGGGACAATTTTCTGAAGTATCATGGATTGGCGGCTCCTTTCTAGATGCGGAAGGACACCCATTGACTTCTATCCCTAGGGATTGGGCACTCACGGCAAAATTTTACGATGTGACGGGGGACGGAATCACAGATTTGTATGTTTGCAACGATTTTGATAGCCCAGATGAGTTGTGGATCGGATTGGGGTATGGGAGATTTCAGCGTGCACCGGCTCACACGCTCCGCAAGACCAGCAACGCAACCATGTCGGTGGATTTTGGAGATGTGAACAAAGATGGGATCACCGATTTCTTTGCTACGGATATGCTGAGCCGGGATTATTCTCTACGACTTCGTCAGCGCAACACACGGATTCCCATTGAACCGCCTCTTGGGGACGAATCTTTTCGCCCCCAGGAAATGCAGAATACGCTCATGATTGGCCGTGGCGATACCACGTTTGCCGAATTGGCTTGGTTCGCAGAGATTGCGGCATCAGACTGGTCCTGGGCGACCAGCTTTATAGATATAGATCTTGATGGCTGGGAGGATATTCTTATTACCACAGGACATGTATTCGACGTGCAGGATCTGGATGCACAAATGGTTGAACAACGTCGTATGGCCGCGGTGCCCTCGTGGAAAGAGGGCAAAAAGCTAATCTTGGATTTTCCTCCCCTTGCACTCAAAAACGTCGCATTCCGTAATCGCAAAGACCTCACCTTCGAAGATATGCCCGGAGGATGGGGGTTCGGACAGGATGCAGATATTACTCATGGAATGGCAATGGGAGATTTGGACGCAGACGGAGACCTGGATATCGTAACCAATCGTCTCAATGCCCCCCCTGGAGTTTATCGCAATACAGGTGGGGCGGATCGCCTAGCGGTCATTCTGGAGGGAGAGCCCCCCAATACAGCAGGGATTGGAGCAAACATACGAGTTGAGTGTGCTGATTTACCCGAGCAAACCAAACAGATGTCTGCAGGAGGTAGTTACCTCTCATCCAATCAGTATGTGGCGGTATTTGCAATGAAAGATCAACCGTGTCAGATTGAAGTAAACTGGCCGCTCGGCCGGCAATCCAGAATTCAGGTTAATAAAGGGAACCGGCTCTATGTCATCGAAGAGTCCGGCACCGCAATAGCGCCCGAATTCCAGACACCAGAGCCCATGTATCAACTTCATCAGAAGGTCAGCCCGGTGATTGAGCATGACTTCGATGATTTTGCCCTGCAGCCACTTCTGCCTTGGCGTCTCAGTCGTCGGGGGCCAGCGCTCGCAGCGGTGGATGTCAATAGAGACGGTCGTGATGAACTGCTTCAGGGTGGAGGTCGTGGCCATATGATCCGGCTTAATGGATCACCAATTCTGGATTCATTACCTGGTGATGCAGCCGGATTATTGGCTTACCCGGTTGACAATGGACTCACACGCATCATAGTGGGAGAGTCGAACGATGAGCGGTTCCGGGACTCCTCCTGGGTACACATCTACGACATCAATGCAGATGCGGAAAAAGTGCAACACCAAAGACTCCCATTTGGACTAGCCGCACTAGGGCCTATGTCCGCAGTGGACATAGATGCAGACGGAGACCTTGATCTTTTTGTGGGCGGCCATTTTATTCCAGGTCACTATCCTAATCCAACAAGTAGCCACGTCTATTTGAATCAAGAGGGTACGTTCAGGGTCAGTAGCAAATTTAGTGAGCCGCTGCGTGACCTCGGACTCGTAAATGGAAGTGCATTTGGAGATTTGGATGGGGATGGATTCAGTGATCTGATTCTGGCTACGGAGTGGGGAGCGGTTCGGGTATTCAAGGGAGGGTTGGATCGGCTGACAGATCACACGGAATCACTTGGACTCGCTTCGTTCAGGGGCTGGTGGCGAGGAGTGGCACTCGGAGATTTTGATGGAGACGGTGCACTGGATATCGTCGCGTCGAATGCCGGATGGAATCACCGATATGGTCGCACCACACAGGTACGCCTAAGCTACGGAGATTTCAATTCGGACGGTCGAACGAACATGCTGGAATCGTTCCTTGATCCAGAGACTGAAATCTATAGACCATCCCGGATGCTCGCTGATCTGGTTCAGGTCATGGCGGCCCGGATACAGATGCGGATTGCCTCCCATCGGGAGTTCAGTACCATACGTGCGAATGAACTTCTTCCAATACGGAATGCCGCGGGGCTGGAAGTCAATACGTATGCATCCAGCATCTTTCTCAATCGGGGAGATCACTTCGAGTATCACCCGCTGCACCCAGAAGCGCAGTATAGTGCGGGGATCAGCCCCATTGTACTGGATGCCAATCAAGACGGAAATGAAGATATCGTTTTGTCTCAGAACTGGTTCGCATATCCTTTGTCGACTCCCCGGCAGGATGCCGGAAGAGGACTTCTCCTTCTGGGAAATGGGGACGGAACGTTTGTACCTGCAGAGAGGTCTGGATTTGAAGTCTATGGGGAAGGGAGGGCGGTCTCGGTCGGGGATTTTGATGGGGACAGGCAGCATGAGATTGCATTTGCACAGCACAATGGGCCGACTCTGGTGTACAAAGAGGTATCCACAAAAGAGAACGTTTACATTGAGTTTGACAGCCCCGCGGATGCGATTGGATCTGCTCTTCGCGTAGTGTATTCAGATGGTACCCGTGGCCCCACGCGCATCGTGACCGCGGGAGCTGGCTACTGGTCACAAAATGCTCAATCAACGATCTTAGGTTTACGGGACCGCTCGGCTACCGCTGTTGAAGTCACTTGGCCGAACCAGGAGCCAATCGTGATGGACTTGGGAGGAAAAGATGGCGTGCTTACCCTTAAGAAATAGTCGAATGTTTCGCTGGTTACTGCTTTGCATATTTATTTTTACGTCATGTACCTCTTCTACGCCCACGAGCACCGTGCAAATGGCAGAAGAGTTGGCATTCATTGCTGATGAAACGGATATGTATCCGCGCGGCAATGCGCATGCAAATCGGGCACGCGTAGCAGAACTCAAAAAGGTGACACCCCCTACAGCCCCCTCTGAACGGATTCAGTATGAATCATTACTGGGGACTGAGCTCCTGCGTGCAGGGGAGAGCGAAGAGGCCGTGATAATCTTCGAAGGGATCATGGAATCCATGCAAGCATATCCAAATGCGGGCGATCCGTTACGGCAGTTGGCGATCATGGATCATCTTGCACTCAGCTACCTCCGTATTGGAGAGCAGGAAAACTGCCTCATCAATCATACGGCTGCCAGATGTCTGTTTCCGATTGATCCCGCGGGTGTTCATACCCAGCGGCGAGGGTCCGAAATGGCCATCCAATGGTATGAACAGATTCTTAGCCAAGACTCCACCGATCTGAATTCACTGTGGTTGCTGAACCTTGCTCATATGACCTTGGGCAGTTACCCGGATGGGATTGATCCCAAGTGGCGCATCCCAATGGAATCATGGCAACCTACGACCGCCATCCGCAGATTCACGGATGTGGCCCCACATCTGGGAGTGGATGTGATGGCGTTGTCGGGAGGAGTAGTCCTGGAAGATCTGTCTGGAGATGGTTGGCTGGACCTTATGGTTTCTTCCTGGGGATTGCGAGATCCACTTCTGTATTTCGAGAATAACGGGAACGGTGGATTTGAAGAACGTACAGAAGAGGCAGGACTAACTGGTCTGACCGGCGGGCTCAACCTGGTGCATGCGGACTATGATAATGATGGCGATCAGGACGTATTGGTTTTGCGCGGAGCCTGGCTCGATGAAGGGCATCCAAATTCGCTCTTGCGCAATAATGGACGGGGAAGGTTTGAAGATGTGACCAGAGAGGCAGGAATCTATTCCCGAAACCCAACACAAACAGCTGCGTGGAGTGATTTTGATCGGGATGGAGACCTGGATCTTTTCATAGGAAATGAGTCAAATCCCATGGCCGGACGCAATCCAAATGAGTTTTTTGTGAATCAAGGGGACGGAACATTCGTAGAGGCTAGTCGGGACTATGGACTTGCTCGGATGGGATATACAAAGGCAGTGGTCTGGGGCGACTACAACAATGATGGTTGGCCAGATCTGTTTATTAGTCGATACCGGGAACCGAATCAACTCTTTCAGAATCAGGAAGGCAAAACCTTTATTGATGTGGGCGATATTGCGGGGATACGTGAGCCCATGGATAGTTTTCCGGCATGGTTTTGGGATTTTGATCAGGATGGCTGGCTAGATCTATTTGTTTCTGGATGGCGTGCCACCGCCGGTGACATCGCAGCCGAATTCCTGGGAATTCCCGGCAATGACGAAAAGCCTCGGTTATATCGAAACCTGCAAGATGGTACCTTTGAAGATGTGACCGAACAAACCGGATTGAACAAGGTCATGTACACGATGGGAAGTAATTACGGAGATCTCGATGGTGATGGGTGGCTTGATTTCTATGTGGGAACCGGAGACCCAAATCTTCGTGCACTAATGCCTAACCGGATGTTTCGGAACGTTAACGGGGTTAGGTTTGAGGAGGTCACAACCCATGGCGGCTTTGGGCATTTGCAGAAAGGCCATGGAGTGGCCTTTGGAGACATAGATCATGATGGTGATCAAGATGTATATCAGGTCATGGGCGGAGCGTTTGAGGGGGATCTGGCAAGGAATACGCTTTTCGAAAACCCGGGGCATGGCAATGGATGGGTGATCCTGTCCCTTGAGGGGACCACCTCCAATTATAGCGGGATGGGGGCCCGTATTTCAGTTGTGACCGATGCAGATACACTATATCGAGTGGTTGGTACCGGTGCAAGCTTTGGTTCTTCGCCCTTGCGAGTGGAGATTGGTCTCGGGAAAGCTACATCCATTAATCAAATTGAGGTCAAGTGGCCAGCCCCGGAAAGCGTTGATACATTCAGGAATGTACCAATGAAGCAACTCATCCGACTCCGTGAGGGAGACTCTGAATTTGAAGTGGTCTCGCTGAAACCTGTGCGATTAGGAGGAACCAATCCGTAACACTGCATCATGACTAGCAGGACGTACATGTTACTGTTTTCTGTACTCTGTTGCGTGGCAGGACAGAACGTCTGGGCACAGTCACTAGATCTGGAAGACATTGCCCAAGCTGTAGCTGAGTATGAGTCATTGTTTGAGGATACAGATCTGGCAAGTGACCCTGCACTGGAAGTTGAATTGCGGAGGCTGATGCCACTTCTACCCGAGTCAATTCTGCCGACCGTAGTTGAATCAGATTCGATCAAGACAACTCTGAGTGCACGAAGTTCTATTCTGGGTTGGTGGAGAAGCCAGGATCCGCTCCCTGCCTCTGAGGTCAACGAGCGCATGGTCGAACATGTCCGGCGCGTGCAGTATGCACTGGACCACTATGGGTGCACATCATGTGAGGAGGGATATGATGAGCGCGGCGAAATCTATGTTCGCTATGGGGAGCCGGAGCGGATTAGTCGAGTTACTTTTGACGATCCACTGCTGATTGATGCAATCTATCAACCTGGTATTGCCGTGAGCCCAGCGGATTTTCCAGACAATGAATTCTGGAGATACTTGAATCTTGATCGGGATGCATACTTTCTGTTTATACAGGATGGGGGATTCTATCGGATCGGCGATACGTCGGATTTATTGCCTTCTGTGCTCCGGTCTGGCTTAGGATATAGTGGTCGTGGACTGGTGAAATCCAGAATGTTACTGGCTGCTATGCGGTCTATATACCGGCAATTGGCCCTGGAACATCACCATTTCGGATCAAGATTCAATGATGTTGACTTGTGGTTGGCTGCACGTGAGGAAACAGGGCGACTGAGAGGCCGCGATAACGTAGAAAACTCAAAGATCATTACAGGGGCAGCTCTGGTACAGGGTGAGACTCCTGAACAGTTAGATCTTGACCAGGAGTTGAGGCAACCCCCGATCCTTTTTGCACAGAATACTATCCTGAGTGCACGAACGCAAGATCAGCAGGCCGCTTATCAACGGGAGATCTTACTCCCCTCAAGTACATCAGAGGTTCTGAATGCTCTGCCAACTTTCGCATTGGGGGTACGTCATGCAAGATTTCTAAAACCTGACGGGACAACGACAACAGAGATTTACTGGCATCCTGAGTCTACCAGCTTCACAGTCCCTGGACATCCGGCTCAAGAAGAGTATATCATCAAATCCTTCGTTGCTCAAGAGGATGCAGCGCACACACGGTTAAATACGATGACGGATGCCATCCGTGTTGAGATGCCATCTGCTTCGGAGGCGGTTACCATTCCCGTTCAGACGATTGAGGTAAATGGAAGTACCGGGCTCTATCATCTGGCGCTCCAGTGGGATCAACATGAGGTCACTCCAGCGGGTATTGGGAATCGATTACAGCTTGCATCCAGGCGAATTGACTCGCTGCGCGCATTGGATGCCAGTGGAGCGACTCTCGAGATGAGCGATTTAATACCTCTCGCCCACAACATAGACACTGACGAACTGGTCCCCTGGCCTCATGAGTGGATATACAAGGGGATGCGGTTTGGTTTAGGGTTCGAAATCTACCATCTGGCCTACGGGCAGGGAGACCAAACCTCCTATAAGGTTACGTATCAGGTTTCATCAGGACGACGACGTATCTCCTCTACAAGTGTCGAATTTGAAGGGCAAAGCAGGCTGGAGACGGAGGAAGTTTATCTGGATTTGGGTCAAAGGGCGGGAGAAATTATCGTCACGGTCAGTGTTCAGGACCAGATATCGGGTCAAGAGATATCCAGGAGTCTCACATTGACGCTGTTTGATGACCAAGGGTAAATTTTTTGAGAATGTTTGGGATACCGTTGCCCAGATTCCACGCTCAAAAGTAACCACGTACGGACATATTGCCGAATATCTTGGAAGCAGAAGTGCTGCCCGAACCGTCGGTTGGGCACTCAAGGCTGCCAAAGGATCCCATTTGCCGTGTCACCGAGTGGTGAATCGCAATGGCGCATTGACGGGAGCAAAGAACTTCGGGGGCCCCAATATTATGGAGCAGTTGCTTCGTATGGAAGGGGTCACCTTCGACGAGGAAGGCTGTGTGATCATGTCACGTCATTTATGGGTTCCTGGTAGCGAATTCTATTGATCCCGTATTTTCCGATTACCAGGCAGCAGCTCCCCGTCATTCCTTCAGTTTGGCGATCGTATCCCAGAATTCTGGAAATGATACGGAAGTGGCGTGCGCGTTTTGAATGGTTGTCGTTCCGTATGCTCCCAAGCCAGCTACTCCCATTGCCATCGCGATCCGGTGGTCGTCATAGCTGGAAACCGTAGTTCCTCTCAAGGGCACCATCCCGGTAATCGCAAATCCATCCTTGAACTCCTCAATTTCTGCTCCTAATTTGCGGAGGTTTGTTACGGTGGCATGAATTCGGTCGCACTCTTTGTAGCGCAGTTCCGTCGCGTCGCGTAGAATGGTGGTTCCTTTTGCGAACGCTCCGGCTACAGCAATGACCGGGATTTCGTCAATGATATTCGGGATTTGTCGGCCCCTGATCACAACCCCGTGCAGTGGAGTTCGCTCTATGGTTAGGTCGCCGATGGGCTCTAACTCGGAGGTCTTGTGCTCAGTGATTTGAATATTTGCCCCCATTTGTTTCAGCACGGCCAGTAACCCCGTTCGGCTTGGATTGAGTCCCACATTCGGTAAATGAACCGGCCCAGTTCCGGCAATCAGTGTGGCGACCAGTATGAATGCAGCAGCAGAAAAATCACCCGGCAAGATCATCGTACCACTGGGAATAGGATGGGACGCATCCGAATTGATAGAGCAACCTTGCATAGAGCGGGATACGGGAAGACTAAGCATCCGCTCTGTGTGGTCACGTGAGAGAATGTCTTCCAGCACGGTTGTGCGCCCACTGGCCCATAGTCCTGCGAGAAGGACACAGGATTTTACCTGTGCTGAGGGGACAGGAAGCCGGTAATCAATCCCTTTCAGGCCATCACAGCGTCGTATTTTGATCGGGGCGTGTCCATCGGTGAGTGAGATGTCGGCTCCCATCATTCGCAGAGGGTCGGCAATCCGTCCCATCGGGCGTGCGCTGAGTGAAGAGTCTCCAATCAACTCACTGTCGAAGGGTTGTCCCGCAAGCATTCCAGAGAGCAAACGCATGGTTGTCCCAGAGTTGCCACAATCAAGAGGAGTATTGGATTTACAGAATCCATTCCGTCCGACCCCCTTGATCAATACGGTGTTCGACTGAGAGGTCTCAATTGGAACTCCTAACTGCCGAAGGCAGGAAAGAGTACTCTGCGGATCAGCGCTTGCAGGGAAATTGTGCAACGTCGAGGGTCCATCCGCAATGGATGCGAAGAGTGCGGCCCGATGGGCGATTGATTTATCTGCGGGGAGCTTCGCGGTTCCTGCAAAACGAGTCGAACCAGAAATAGTCTGTATCATGGCAACGAAGGGGGATTCTACAATTCCCCATAGTATTCACATCCGCTTTTACGCTTCACTGCTCAATGAGGTGATTTCAGGTAGGAGGGTCCCCATCCGTGAAACTGGAACGTTAAAGCCTACAATTTTTGGTGCAAACCACCCAAGATAATGTACGTTTCTCTTGTACCCATATTGCTGAGACCGTACCGAGTTGCGTGCCCCAGTTTGTTCGAGGTATGGCTTGGAACCTCTTTAGCCAGTAAACAGGACTTGAGATGGCACTCTACGTTCTTTCCAGATTTAAGTCCACAATTCTGAGTTTCTTATTTCTCGATCAATCCCAGAACATCGAGGATCTTAACAGCGCTTGAAAGCTGAATGTCTTTTTTCTGTTGCTCGAAGCGTGAGACCGTCGGTTGACTCACCTCCGCTATAGCGGCTAGGCGGCGCTGGGAGATTTTTCGTTCCTTGCGCCGCTTTATCGCTTCTTTGACAAGTAAGTCCCAATTGAGTCGAATGTCCCGTTCCATCTTTTCTTTATTTGCTGATGCAATTTGTCTTTAATATGCTGGTCGACATTTTTCGAGGCATCAATAGCGCTGTGGGCCCTGTCAAGACGACTAGCGAAGTCAGAAACCGCCAACATAATTGCCCTGTCGGGTAGTCCGAACAGATTGCCCAGTCGGACTATGTTTTTCGGGCTGATGCTGCCGATTCTCATGTTCTCTGTCCCTGCAATTCCCAGCGCCAGCGTCTGGTATTCAGGGTAACAGGCGGTAGCGACAAGATCATAGCAAGGAGCGAGGCGCAATCCGCTTTCTGTATACTCCATAGCGAAATTTTTAAGGTGCGCATCTGTATTTCCCGTGAGAATACAGGCCATTACCTGGCGAAACAGGGTATCGCACTCTGCCCGCAAGCATATATCTCTGTTTTGGATGATAAAATTGGCCATGTCCTCGTAACAGGCCAAGTATTTATCCTCCGAGTGATTACCGAGCAACTGGTTAAATTCCTCAAAGTGAATTTGCTTGCCGTCTTCAGCCCTGTCGAACCGTTTGATGAGCAGAGCTCTTTCCGAAACGCCCTGAAGCGGTCTCAAAGTCATCTCCACAACGATGTCTTTCTTAAGAAGAGCCCTGCACGCCTGCGTAGTGATGTACTCAAGTCCCAGAATATCGGGCAGTGTTGGAGGCGGGAGCTTGGCTATATGGGTTGCCCGCTCACCGCGCTCCACGGGGCGGAACACACGGCCTTCCTTTATTGCACCCATTTTTGGCTGAACCCCGGAAAGAGACGCTCTTGCTGAAAGTGCTGCAATGATTTCCGGGTCGTTGTGATCGATTTTAATGTCCCCGGCAGGATCTGGATCAATGATGCTTACGGCACCGGCAAGGTCTGTGCCGAAGGCAAGTAGCAGCGCGAAACGGTCGTTCCTCCACAGGCCAAGTGCACGTGCTTGCACGTTCTTAAGCCAGCCCTCAGCACATAGATTGTCAAAGAAGGAATGCAATCCGTATTCACTTAAGTGAGGCTCGGCCCGAAGCGGCAGCGTGTAAGAAATGGCGGGTAAAGAGCTTTGCAGATAGCTCTCGTCGTAGGTGAATACGTATCGGCCTCCAGCCTCCCGCGACAGAATGCCAGCGAAAGTGTCCCTGTAGTATACCTTACCCCAGAGATTAATTGCCATTGATTCAATCCTCCCGGTTGTTCACTAGTGGGATTAAATATTATAAAACATGTTTTGTCGAATAGAAGAATTGCTAATTCTAAATAAAATATAATTGGTCAAATAATTTCTCAGGTATTCAACAATAAAAAGTATTTGATCATTTCTGAATGAGAATTTGCCAGTGATTTTCGTTCCGAATTCCGAGAGAACGGCTCCAAACTACGAATATCATTGGGGGCATGAACAGTCGACTGGCACATACCACACGCAAAGTCACCCGATGGTACAACTCGGGCCAGCTTCAACGATAGATCGGCACCACGTCCCCTGACATGGAACATAACCCCGATACACTCAGACTTGCCACCTGAGTAGGTGAATCGGCGAAACATCGTTGGGGTTCTCTACCACGTCGTGAACTCACTACCAGGTGTGTATGCATAGTCCGACACCTGTTCGAGTATCAATCATGAAAAACCAATCAGGGCGGGGGCACGATAAAATTAGATCACTGACTCGTTAAACATCTTCATTATCTTCTTGCTGGAAATTCTACCTTCAGCGTTTTTAGGTAGATGTATAAAACCAACAATTGCGATTCATCCTTAGAATAGATGATTCGTGTACCAGATCTTCGACCCATGTTTCCTGTACCGCATCGAATCTGAGATATCAAACCATCACATCCTAAGCATCTCTTTTCATTGAGTTTTTCACCAGAGGCGAGACGGTTTAGGATGATTTCAACTTTACCTGCTAACCCTCGATACGTTTTGTCTTGCAGAGCAAGTTCTCATTCAAATATTTTTACCCTTCTTAATCTCCCGCTGATTCATCCATCAAACTCTTCATCTCAGCCTCTATCATCTGGGTAAACTCTTCACTTGCAGATAGTGCACAGATTTCTCCAACATCTTCAAGTAAAATCACCAGATCTTCGAGCTTATCATGTGCTTTTTGCTTCCAAGACACATGTTCGGGTAGACTCTTGTAATAATTCAAACCTTGTTCAAGCAATGCAACAGCTTCAAACGCCTTGGCAGCCAATTTCTTGACTACTTTTCGATTTTCATCTGAAAGCACTTTTATGGTCCCCAAAAAAGCCACACCTATTTTTAGACCATCGATATATTTGTCGATGAGACGATAGTCTGGTTCTGAATAAAAAAATGTCTCTATTTCCTCAAACTCCAGAAAATTACTTATGCTGTGAAAATGAGTTAATTCAGGATCATCTATATGTGTTTGAACGTGTGCCATGGTTCAGTAAATACCAAATTCGAAAAACACGAGGTAACTACACAATCCGCATGAATATATACTAAGTTTCAAAGTTTCAAAATTTCAAGACCTATCAATCTCTCTCCAAATTGCGTACATTGTCGTTGCTTCATCTTTCTCTGGCTAATGGAATATGAGGTCACCAAGGAACATTTCAAACAGTTCAATGGGAGTGGTGGTTCGGGTGCTGTATTTATTCGTTACAAGATAGACTAAAATCATGCTTGAAGACAAGAGAATTAACTACATTGAATTGCCTTCAAAGGATTTTTCGGACACGAAAGAGTTTTACGGGAAGGTGTTCGGTTGGACATTTCAAGACTATGGTGATAACTACGTTGCCTTCAACGATGGCCGACTTGATGGCGGTTTCTATCGTTCCCCATTGAAGTCTGACAGTACCAAAGGCGGTGCTGCGTTGGTTGTTCTTTATGCAGATGATTTGGAGGCCACATTGAAGCGAATTACCGATACCGGTGCCGAAATCTGTATGGAAATTTTCTCGTTTCCCGGTGGTCGGAGATTCCATTTTCTTGATCCCAGTGGCAACGAACTTGCAGTTTGGAGTGATAAGTAGATTGTCCGAACTCCAAAGGAAAGGGCATCAAGTTTCCACCGAAAGTCCTACGATCCACCCGGGTTACAGGTAATGTTCAAGTGGGAATCCACATGTTGAATCTGCAGGTCGGCAATCGTATTGACGATCAAGTCGGCCTCTTTCAGAGAATCAGATGGATTGGTCGTTTGGACGGCGATCACTTGTGCTCCAGCCGATTGGCCAGACTGGATACCTGCAGGTGCATCCTCAATGACAATGCAGCGCCCAATCTGGTGGTTTAGGCCCTGAGCTGCCTGTAAGTAGGGATCTGGGGCCGGTTTCCCCCGCCCAATGTCGTCCCCACTAATGAACACCTTTGGCATTGGCAGTGCTACGTGACGAAGCATTTGGAGGGCGGAGGGGCGCGGTGCACTCGTTACAATCGCCCAGCGATCTTGAGGAAGATGTTCAAGCAGTGCAGCAACCCCCGGAAATAAACGCACACGCTCCAGGTGATTACTGGCAGCCAGCCCATCTCTGTAGGCTTCTGCTTCCACGATAGGATCCAAATGGGGAGCAACCAGTCGGATCGTCTCCGTAACAGGGCGGCCATGATGAATATCCAGAATGTGTTCAACCGATACGCGCCGTTCTTTTGCCCAGATCGCCCAGTGCGTTTCGTAGACGTGGTTGGAGTCTATGAGTACACCGTCAAGATCAAACAGTAACGCGTCACAAGTGAGAGTTATCACAGTGTCAGGAGGGGATGAATGAAAGAGCTTTAACGATCTGCATCAGATTACGATACATTCTTTTGTTTGGATTGTACAAAGGGCCGACTTGAGTATCTTCACATTTCGAGTAACGCAAAAATAAAACTGTTGTGGTAATACCTTCACGATCAGATCGCATGATGTCAGTGCAAATGCCCGTAATGGGGTTTGTTGCAGATCTTATGCGGGAAAACCCAGGAACGATCTCTCTTGGGCAAGGCGTGGTTCATTATGGCCCACCGGCGGCAGCTCTTGAAGCAGCTGCCGCGGCGGTCACTTCCCCAGATACTCACGGCTATGGGTATGTCATCGGGAGGCCGGAGCTCCGAAGTGCCTTTGCACAGAAACTCACCACAGAGAACCGTTTGGATCCCGGTTATGAAGTTGTTGTGACTGCCGGAAGCAATATGGCATTCTTTGCATCGCTGTTGGCGGTGACCAGCCCGGGAGATGAAGTCATTTTACTTGTGCCATATTACTTCAATCACGAAATGGCAACGCGTATCGCGGACTGCACGCCAGTTCTGGTTACACTCGACGATTCATTGATTCCAGATGTGAGTGCCGTTGAACGTGCAATCACTCCACGGACCCGCGCGATTGTTACGATTTCACCGAACAACCCAACTGGCGTTGTATATCCTCCAGAAACGCTCAGAGCGATCAATGATCTATGTGCTCGGCATGGCATCTATCACATGTCTGACGAGGCATATGAGTACTTCACATTTGATGGGGCGGAGCATTATTCCCCAGGAAGTGCTCCCGGGGCGCATGCGCATACGATCTCACTCTTTTCCATGAGCAAAGCGTACGGGATGGCAGGCTGGCGGCTGGGCTATATGGCGATCCCGCCGCATATCCTGGCCGATGTGCGAAAAATCCAGGATACGAATCAGATCTGTCCGGCAATCCTGAGCCAGGTAGCGGCACTCAAAGCATTGGAAGATGGGGGTAACTATTGCAAGCAGTATGTGAGTTCTATGGCCAAAGTGCGTGCCATGGTATTGCGGCGACTGCGGAGTATACAGGCTCCAGTCACCATTTCTCCTTCCGATGGTGCATTTTACTTTCTGTTATCGGTTGACTCGCAGTTAGATGCGAAGACGCTCACAACCCGTTTAATCCAGGAGTATGGTGTGGCTGTAATTCCCGGAGATACGTTTGGAATGGAAGGAGTTACCAGTCTGCGGATTGCGTACGGTGCTCTCCAGGAATCAACACTGACGCGAGCAATCGATCGTCTGGTCAGGGGGCTGGAAGCGCTGACCGGCTGATTCAGAGCAGCCGCCGAGCGATTACAGGTTGCAAGGGCAGGGAGCGACCGTGCAATTGCCACGTAGCCATATCGTCCAGCCCAGTTCAGTCTTCGGATTGAACCTGTGGCAATGCGGGCATCCGGTCAAGGACGCCCTGCAGCTTGTTTTTTGCCAATTGAGCACGCTCGTCAAGGGTAGAATCATCCAAGGCCTGAACTTCGTCACGGTCCTCGGACCAGTTGAAAAATTGCCCATTTCCATAGAGTTTCCAAGTTTGATCCTGCGCCCATCGCGCCGGTGCAAACCGGCCCCACCGTGGATCGTAATGGCAATAGATCCAGCTGCGCGTGGTATCCGCCAGTCCGGTGAACTGATCATAAAAACTCAGTCCGTCTGCCGTAAAATCGTCTGGGACGCTACTCCCTGCCGCTTCAATCAGAGTTGGTAGAAAATCTGTGAAGTCCACCAGCGCATCATTGACGATATTCGGCTGAATCGTTCCGGGCCAGTATGCGATGAGTGGTACATGCGTTCCCGCAGCGACAGGATAGGCTTTTTTACCTCGGATCAGTCCTGTTTTGTGCTGAGAGGATACGATCCGATGGGTCCCATTGTCCGTTGTGAACAACACCAATGTATTGCGGTCAAGCTCCAATTCATGTAGTTTGCCGGTGATGCGGCCAACCAGTTTATCCACATAGCTCACCATGGGAGCAAAATATGCAGTATCGTTGCGCGCTGTGGCAATGTCAAGGCTGTCAAAATCAGGATGGCCGGGCGGTGGCAGAAAAGGGTCATGTGGCAAGGCCATCGGGAAATACAAAAAGAACGGTTCATCCTGGTGTCGTTCAAAGAATTCCTCAATGTAATCTGTATAGAGACCCGGCCCATAAGCATCGGGGAATGTTTCAGGTTCCTGACCAGAGTAATGTATTGTAGGTGACTTGTAACGGCTGCCACGCTCGATGTACTGCCAAAGTGCAAATTCTTCGAATCCTGCTTCCTCGGGAGTTGATCCACCCCGTCCCGCCAGTTCTCGTTGGTACATGTTACCATACAACTGCCACTTGCCAGCAACTCCCGTGGCATAGCCGACATCCTGCAACAGATGGGCAAATGTTTGTTCAGCTGGATCCAGCAACCCAAATCCAATGTAATTTCGAAAATTATATTTGCCGGTCATCAACTGTACCCTTGAAGGTGTGCAGAGAGGAGTCGAAAATGCATGGGTGAATCGCATTCCATGTTGAGCGAGGGAATCCAAATGTGGTGTATCATAACTCAATCCACCATTCACTCCCAGCGTCTCGTAGCCCATATCGTCGGCCATGATGAGTACGATATTGGGTGGGCGCTCAGCCGCGCAGCCAGCTATGATGAGCAGCAAGGGCAGTAGTCGAATAATCGTCATCGGAGGGATAGCGGAATTGATCTAAATAACATCTCTAGGTAGATGGCCCCAAAAGGACAACCAATCAGAGATCGACCGCAAAGGGGATATGCTTGTTGGCTAATCGGGCAGTAGCCAGGTCCGCGCATTTGCAATCACACGCTTGTAGGCGGCAAGGTTGTGTGCGCGGTCGTCATGTCCAAGGGTATTGACTACGATCGTAGCATCCCCGACCTGACGAACCCAGATCACCGGATATATCTCGTTGGTTTCATGAGAGCGTCCAATGGCAAGAATATTTGCATTGGCGTCTGGCAGGAGTTCGGCCCGATAAAGTTCATCCGTAATCTCAAATCTATTCGGCACCCCATCCACGAGCGGATGGTTTGGTTGGAGCACCTCTACCGAAAAAGTTTGCAGAGGCTCATGACTACGTGCTCCACCACCAACGAGCATTTCATTATAAGCTGGCCAGTCTTCCCAGTTATACCAGAAGGCAGGGTGGGTAATCATAAGTGGACGGCCAGTTTCCACATGTTGCATGATTGCCTGACGGCTCTCTGGCCTCTCTACAGGTTTATTGTTCGCGAGCGCAAGCAGTGAGGCATTCGTTAGCAACTCTTCAAATGCCTCATCCGAAGTCTCGGTGTACACATAGGTCCGATCACCCGTCCCAAACAGGATTTGCCCATCCGAAAAGCCAAATACTCGTGCGTGGTAGTGAGACTGGGAACTGCGACTGGCACTGCCTGCCAGATACACGATGGGTGCAAGATCGACATCAGAGCCGGTCCATGTCCAGCCCGCATCATTGCGACGCAGGATCGGAGGATCTAAAACCTCCAATGTGCCCTGCATCAGAGCCCAGTGTCCAGGTACGGTACACAGGAATGTATAGGTACCCTCGGAGAGCGGGCCGATTGTGGTGCTTGCCGACTCACCTTGAGATAATACACCGGTAGAGCCGAGGACTTGATCTGCCCGGGCAGGTGGGATGTATTCAGTATCTGAACTTGATGGATCGGTCATATAGCTGTCCAAATCCTGCCCGAATGCCGGCACATCAACTCCTCCATCCAGAAATACAGCATTATGGAGGTCGGGGTGCAGGTTCGCAAAATCAACAGTGATTTCCTGTCCTACAAAGGCTTTCAGGACTGGCGAGTCAAAACGCATGAGACCGTCCGGTGCCGTCAGCGTGAGGCGGGCAGGGGGGAATCCTTGGGGCTCTCTCTCTACAACCGGGTCAGGCTCACGCTGAACTATCCCAATGGGGGCAATAGTCTCATATGCAGATACGAGCCATGCATCTCCACCTTGTACGGCTTTGCGTGCTTCGGTCAGAATTCGGGGATGCGCAACGAGTCCACCAAAATCCTCCGCTGCCAAAAGGGCAGACAGACGAACACTCAGGTCGTCATCTTGAAAAACGCTGTGCTGGATCAAGAGGTCAGCACTCTGACGAGAAGGAGGAAGCGTCTGAATGCCAGCCTTGCGTGCTGCGGGAGATGGATGAGTCAAAGCCGCTGCAGAAACACTTGCCAGCGCCTCTTCGGCTCCCAGGCCTTTCAGTACCCATAGAGCATGCACTGCGCCTGGATCAAAGCCTGTTTCGTCCAAAGCGTGACGAGTGACTAGACCGATCAGGTCATCTTCCAGTCCCTCCGCGGCACTTTCAACCAGCATTCTTTGGGCTGTAAGACGCCAGAACTGGTTGGTACTCTGAAGAGCTTCCAGTAGACGCTCGGGATCGTCATAGGAAAGGCTTTTTGGGGGAGAAGATTCGCCGGACGTGATGACGTAGATGCGTCCATGCTCCCGATCACGCAGGGGGGTCAGGTGTGCATTTCCAGGGCCGGGGTTGTCATTCCAAATCTGATTCACCATACCCCGCCGATCGGGATTGTGCTGGATCACTGGATTATACCAGTCGGCAACCCATAGATTCTCGTCAGGACCGATATCGGCAAAAACCGGAGCAACCCACTCATCACTACTGGCTAGGATATTTAAAATTTCCCCTTCAGATTCCTTTTCAATACTTCCGTCCGGCTCTAATTTTACCACATGCACGACGTGAGCTGTGGGCTCCGTTACCATGAGAGTTCCCCAGTATTCAGGCGGGAAGCGTCGACCATTATAGGGAAATGCTCCTGCAGCGGCCGTATAGCCATCCCGAAAGTCTACCTGTTGAAGTTGGCGCGGAGACGAGTGTCGTATCAGGTAGTGACTTTGAACATTGGCTACATTCATACTCGCCTGGTGTCGCAGGGGAATCCCTACTACAATCGCGTGGTTATTATTGGCTGTAGATCCGTAGATCGTGTTATCCTCTCCAATCCCAAGCCCCCAGGTATTGTTATTGAATTCGGCGACGGGCTCCAGGTCCGTTCCATCTGTTCGTACACGAAATACCCCTCTTCGCAGGATGAGTGCCTCCGGGTCTGGCGCGCGTCCAGGCTCAAAGAGTCCACTGTATCCGACAGCTCCCCAGAGAAAATTGTCTATGCCAATTTTCAGATTATTCATTACGGCATGGGTATCGTAGGTACCGAAGGCGTTATCTACAATGACATGTTTTTCGTCTGCCCGGTCATCTCCATCCGTATCCTCCAGAAATACCAGGTCTGGTGCCTGTCCAACGATTGCCCCTCCTTTGACCAGGGCAATGCCGGTCGTTAGAGGAAGGTTTTCTGCGAATCGAATGAACCGGTCTGCCCGGTAATCCCCGTCTGTGTCCTCGCAGATCGTAATCCGATCCGTGCCGAATTCTTCGCCAACATGATCGTGTGGGTAGTTTGTTGATTCAACCACCCATAGGCGCCCCCGCTCATCCCAGGTGAGTGCAATCGGGTTCACAATGTCTGGCTCATGTGCGAATACGTGGATGTCAAATCCATTAGGCACCTCCAGGTGCGTCCGTGTTTCTTCGGGAGTTAAGGGTGCTTGGAGTTCATGTGTCGTCACGCTGTTGCTGGCGGATGAATAACGCAGGGCGGCTTTTCCGGAGCAGCCGCATAGCAGGAGGATCAAAAAAGCAGGTACGAGAGATTTCATGTGAATCAGGAATTACGAGCCCGAAGCATGCTCCATGGTTCCTGGTCGGATAAGTCCTCAGAGAGAGGCTGTTCAAGTTCTGCTGGTGTCAATGCTACAAAGAGGATCGCGGGGGTTTCCCCCATATTGAATGAGGCATGAGGGACCCCTGCAGGGATCATCACCGCATCACCGGGGGCTAGAATCTGGCAGGTATCATCAATCCATTGCTCAACCATCCCCTCTAAAACGACAATCAATTCTTCCCGGCCAGGATGCCGGTGAAAGTCGTGACCCTTACTAGGATGGATCTTTGCCCTTGCAGCAAAGAGGCCAGGGGTAACCGAGTCTGGGTAATTGATCCAGGTAATGGTTCCGTGGTCAACAGGTTCCACGAAATGGGAATCTTTACGTAAAAAAAAGTGCTTAGACATTAGCGTTTATGGGCTGCAGGACACGGGATCTGTTTGAATTCGTTTGTGAGATTGATCAAAGACTCTTCGACACCCATTCGTTCAAGGCTGCTGGCTCCAACAAATCCGACCGCATCGGAGTGTTCGTTTATGTACGCAGCATCAGACGGCGTACAGATAGGACCTCCATGACTTAGGAAGAGGATGTTCTCTCGAACGGTGCGGGCAGCTTCAATGATTTCCTGAGTGCGTGCAGCAGCTTCTTCAAGTGTGCAGGTAGCATCGGTTACGCCAATTGATCCTCCGATCGTACAACCTACATGGGCGATAATCACATCTGCACCAGCCTCAGCCATCTTACGGGACTCCTCCGGTGTAGAGACATAGACGATTGAGAATAGGTCAATTCCTTTCTTCTGAGCCAATCCTACCATATCAATCTCGTGTTGAACACTCATTCCGGTTTCCTCCAGTACCTGTCGGAAGAGGCCATCTACAATTGAGTGCGTAGGAAAGTTATTGATACCACTGAACCCCATATCCTTCACTTTCAGGAGATGGTGCCAGATACGTCGGCGTGGGTCAGAGGCATGGACCCCGCAGATGACAGGGATTTCTTCTACTATGGGGAGAACTTCAAATTCACCGATTTCCATGGCGACTGCATTCGCATCACCATAGGCCATGAGTCCCGCTGTTGACCCGTGCCCAGACATACGAAAACGGCCCGAGTTATAGATAATTAGAAGATCCGCGCCACCCTTTTCAATAAATTTGGCACTGATACCTGTACCAGCTCCGGCAACGATAATCGGTTCGCCACGGTCCAGCGTGGCATGTAATCGTTCCAAAACTTCGGTGCGTGTGTACGGATTACCAATTCCGGTCCAGGGATTTGGCATGGCTATAGCGATAAGTTGTGCCCATAAGATAAGGGTAGAATAGCATCATTAGATCCAATCCTCAAGAATACAACAAAGGAAATAGGAAATCACCACTTCGGAATCTTATATTACGTTTTCGCAAAGTGAACATCAAAACAAATGAAATCCAGCACCTTTACTCGTCGCAGTTTTTTGAAGGGTATGGGAAGTGCAGCGGCACTCCCCATCATCGTACCCGCATCCGCACTCGGACGAGGACATCGACCGGCCCCTAGTGAACGAATAAACATGGGCTTTATTGGTATGGGCAGTATGGGGATCAATAATCTACGGGGATTCCTCCAAAAGCCAGACGTTCAGGTATTGGCGGTGTGTGATGTGAATAAAGCCGGAGAGAATTATGCTGGAAGGGGGCCGAAAGGACGTGAACCTGCTCGCGAGATCGTTGAGTCTACCTATGCAGAGAACAGCAGTATGGCCTCCTACGCTGGCTGTGACGGGTATAAATTTTTCTGGCAGGTTCTGGAACGGAAGGATATAGATGCCGTGTGTCTCGCGCTCCCGGATCATTGGCATGCATACATGGCCGTGGCAGCAGCCAAGGCAGGTAAAGATATGTACAGTGAGAAGCCGTTGGCTCGAACGATCCGTGAAGGCAGGTTGATGGTGAAAGCGGTTAGAAAGTATGGATCCGTTTTTCAGACCGGGAGTCAGCAGCGTTCAGATCAGCGTTTTCGCCACGCCTGTGAGTTGGTCCGTAATGGATATATCGGAGAAATACAGAAAGTGTATGCACAGGTAGGGGGAATTTCCAGACCATTCCCGCATGGAGAGGAGCCGGTGCCGGAGGGTTTCCTGTATGAGTTGTGGCTTGGTAATGCTCCATCCGCTCCGTATCACAGCAAGCGAGTTAGTGGAGGATATAATACGGAGGAAGGTGCTTGGCGTGCATGGATACCCTATTCAGCGGGACATGTGGCAGATTGGGGCGCACACAATTTTGACATTTCTCTCTGGGGGTTGGGTCTCGACCGATCAGGTCCAGTGAAGATTGTTCATGCCAATGATGCAGAAGAAGAGGAACTTACACTGATGTATGCAGATCACCCTCCGATCATTAAGAAGAAGGGGCCGCATGATGGGATGATCCAGTTCATCGGCACGGACGGTTGGGTTGGCGTTAGCCGCGGGGATATCTGGGCTTCTGATGAGCACCTGCTTACCCTTGAAATGAAACCCAGCGATACACGCCTATATCATAGTAACGACCATCGAAGAGATTTTTTGAATTGCATCAAGACGCGAAGCCGGCCTGTATGTGATGTCGAGATCGGTCACAGCTCGTCGGTCGCCTGTTTGACCAGTGAGATCTGCATGCGTCTGGAACGCACGCTGAAGTTTGATCCAATGAAAGAGAAGTTTCATGACGAAGAGGCCAACAGCCTGGTGAGTAGGAAGATGCGGGGGCCGTGGTCGTTGTAATGATGTATATCCCCATCTGTGTGTGGTAGCCTTTGTCATAATTTCAAAAAAAGTCCCAGAAAGATTCAAATTTTATGCGAGAAATTTCGTGCCGATTATTGATTGACTCTTAACCTCAACGGAAGAACCTTCATGACGACTGGTATTACCCGCCCTCCACTCGACGCGACGGGCATCACCCTTTCAACCCTCTGCTTCGTGCACTGCCTTGCCGTGCCATTCATCGCCACGGGTGCGTTGGCATGGATGGCGTCTGAAGCCATCCACATCGGTCTAACAATAGTCCTTGCGGGGATCGTCGTACTCGTGGCGTGGCCCAGCTACCAACGACACCGCCGCGTCGCGGTGCCCGCCTTGCTGGCGAGCGGCCTCGCTTTGCTCATCGTCGCCGTCCTCGGCGAGGACACTGTGGGCGAGTCCGCCGAGACAAGTCTGACGGCTCTCGGTTCGGTTGTCCTCGTACTTGGCCACATTCTGAACCTGCGGTTTCGGAAGACGTGCGTGTGAGACCGACAATGCAATTGAAAGAGCCGCTGAGTGGTTAGTGATTATTCATTACTCCACTCTTATGATACAGTACATCTAGATTATTGCCAGGGTACTCGGCCACTGTCCTGCATGTATTGTCGCAGTGCGGCAGCGAGTTGGCGAAAGATTTCTGGTTCTGTTGCTGACAGGTCTGTAGTTTCGAGCGGATCTTGCTCCAGGTTATACAACTCCAATGGAGCGTAGGGGCTGTTGTGAACCAGTTTCCAAGTGCCCTTGCGAACGGCTTCAATTGTTTTCCCGCTGAAGCGGAGACCCCCTTCCCGTCTGGAGAAAAAGAGCGTTCGGTCGGAATCTGGCTCTGGGCCACCTCGGAATGAATCGAGAAAGCTGATCCCGTCAATCATATGTGGTATTCTGACTTTCGCCGCTTCGAGAAGGGTCGGATAAATATCCATAGTCGTCAATAGAGCTTGGTTCTCCGTATTGGGAGAACTGCGCCCCGGCCAAGAAGCAATCGCTGGAACTCGAATCCCTCCCTCATACACAGTTCCCTTTCCATCACGTAGTGGGCCATTACGTGCCCCTACATTGAGTTGACCACCGTTATCGCTAACAAACATCACAAGTGTATTGTCATGGAACCCATTTTCATGTAAGGCTTGAAGAACCTTTCCAATCCCATTGTCCATGTGTTCGATCAGGGCGACAAGTTTGGCCCGGGTTGTATCAATGCCAGATTCTCGCTCTTGGATGCGCGCAACCCATTCATCAGGTGGCTGGATGGGGGTATGAGGTGCATTGTAAGCCAGATACAGGAAGAACGGCGCTGGGGATACGGTACGGCTTTCAATATATTGCACCGCCCAGTCGGAGAACAGATCTGTCGCATGTCCTTCTGGATGGATGACTTGCTCGCCGTGGCGCATATAGTTTAGGCCATGGCGCCGATGATTATAATAATCATCCATCATATCCCCCAGGAAGCCTTCAAAGTGCTCAAACCCTCGATCTATTGGGCGATGTGGGGGCTCCAGTCCGAGATGCCATTTCCCTACCATTGCGGTATGGTACCCGTGACTACGAAGCATTTCCGGCAGCAATTGAACATCTTCTGCGAGCTTTCCCCAATTATCAGTGGCATGTGTACGAATGACCCCGGGGACGCCAACCATTGGCGGATAACGGCCGGAAAGCAGGGAAGCTCTGGTTGGTGAGCATACGGGTGAGTTGGCATAGAACTGCGTGAAGCGAACGCCATCGGAAGCCAGGCTATCAAGGGCAGGTGAATGCAGATCTTCGGCACCGTATGCCGAGAGGTCCCCATATCCAAGATCGTCCGCTACAATGAGGACAATGTTTGGCCTTTGGGCGACAGTAGCAGTAGTCCAGAACGACAAAAGGAGGGGGAGTAATAATCTTGGCATATTCCAGATGGTGTACGGTAATAAAAGAGTTCCCAGTCTGCGGAGCAAAAATTTAAGCTATTCATGCAAAACACACCATAGCCTGTTGAGGGGCATTTTGCAATGCGGTATAGATAATTAGATTGACCAGCGCAGCAGTTACACCGCATCTACCGAGGATCTCATTTTGGCGCGAATGACGAACTGCCTGATATTAAGTAAGGCCTGAATTGCGAGGCACAATATTTTGGTCGGCTCGGGAGGAGAAGAGGGGAGATTATCAAGCTATGGATGCAATAGGAATTTCCATCCCGTGAGGATTTGCTCTTCGGTGACATTGCCAGTGATATACGCGCTTCCAATCTCTCGAAGGAGAATGAGACGAAGATTGCCAGACTGGACTTTTTTATCGTAGTACATCGCCTGGATCAATTCAGTGAGATCAAGATGGTTGATTGAGTTCCTTACAGGCAATCG
The DNA here is from genome assembly GCA_009838195.1 of Rhodothermaceae bacterium. Classification (NCBI taxonomy): domain Bacteria; kingdom Pseudomonadati; phylum Rhodothermota; class Rhodothermia; order Rhodothermales; family Rhodothermaceae; species Rhodothermaceae bacterium. Next base: position 56,292 of record VXSC01000022.1, read on the forward strand.
TTTCAGGAGAGAATCGATAGTTTCGTACGGTAGATCAGGGGTTAACATTGCAGATACCTTGGTGGCTGCACGCATTCCCAGGGCAACCGCCTCCCCGTGCGTAAATTCTCCGTACCCTGCAACCCGCTCAATTGCATGCGCGAACGTATGCCCAAAATTCAGGATGGCTCGTCGTGAGGTTTCACGTTCATCTTCACTGACTACATCTGCTTTGATCTCTGCTGCCCGGATGATCATCCGCCGGATTATGCTTCGGTCTCGACGAAGGATACTGTCCCAGTTCACAGACAATTCCTCTGCAAAACCCGCATCTGCGATCAAGCCATGTTTGACAACCTCAGCGAGCCCGCTTCTCCATTCCAGTTCGGGAAGACTCTGGAGTAGATCCAGGTCGGCGAGTATCAGTTTTGGCTGATGAAATGCCCCGATCAGATTCTTGCCCAGTGGATGATTAATCCCGGTCTTTCCTCCGATGGAGCTGTCCACTTGCGCAATCAGAGAAGTTGGCAGGTGAACCAGTGGCAGACCGCGAAGCAGGGTAGCGGCCGCGAAACCCGCCAAGTCTCCAATCACTCCTCCGCCGAGTGCTAGAACAGGAGTTTGGCGATCAATTCCTGTTCCCAGGGCTTCATCATGGATGTGCTGAAGCAGTTGGGGGCTTTTAGAAGATTCTCCCGATGGAAGGATAATCTCTGTAAGCCCTCCCCATCCAGCTTCCAGGAGGGTGCCCCTAACTGCCTCCAGGTGAAGGGCAGCGACATTTGTATCCGTCACAATGATGCAGGGGCCTTTTCGAAGCCCATTCTCGCCCAATAGATACGGTAGTGTCTGCAAGCGAGAGAACTGAATCGGGTATACGCGTCCATGATCCAAACGGACATGTACAATAGTTTCGCTCATACGGTCAGAATCAAAATCCTGGAGCCGCAGCCGACCCTAGGAGGTATATTCATTTGAGGTTGACCTGCTTCAGAGGTAGGTTGGCTACTCAGGCTTCGTGAGTGCTGTCATCAGAGATAGAAACTCATTCGTATCCTCATTGACTGCCTGCGGACGCAGCACCTTGACCAAAAAGGTCGAACCCGGTTCGATGTTTCTGTATGCGCGCCTAAAGTCGCCAATATCCTTCACCGGTTCTTTGTTGATTTCAACGATTACATCGTCGCGGCGCAGGTCTGATTCATCATACGCCTTGCTGCTTTCATCAATTAATTGAATCCAAACTCCCTCAATCTCTTCGGAGACAAGAAATTGCTCTTCCAGAGTTTCCCGATCTAGATTCCGCAACATGAGCCCCAGTTCATCCATTTCTCCCTGCTCTTCATTCCTGTTCTCACTTGGCGCATTATTTCGCGAAAGATTTTCCGGGAGTGACCCCAGTGTGACCTCGATTTGAAATCGATCTTCTCCTCGGATAATGTCAAGCAGGACCTGATCTCCGGGGGATTTATTTCCGATCATAGCTCTCAAAAGCAGGTAGTCTGTGAGTTCTACCCCATCAATTCCGGCAATGATGTCCCCGATCTTGACGCCAGCTTTGTCTGCGGCGGTGTCTTTGTTTACCTGTCTGACCTGTGCGGAGCCAGGAGGAGCGTCCATTGCATTTGCAAGAGCTCGTGATACACGATCAAACTGAATGCCGAGGAATCCACGCTCGACGCGCCCCTTATTCATGAGCTGCATTGCAATATTGCTTACAATGGAGACTGGGATCGCGAATCCAATCCCGGCATTGTTGCCTGTGGGGGAGAGAATTGCGGAATTGATGCCAACCAACTGCCCACTCATATTGACCAGGGGACCTCCTGAATTACCTCGATTGATTGCTGCGTCCGTCTGAATAAAGTCAGAGTAAGGATTAATCGCAGCGAGCCGGGTGCTGGTGCGTCCGATTGCACTTACGATACCAGCAGTCACGGTATTGTCCAGAGCTTCGTCCAAGGGTGATCCGAAGGCCATAACCCATTGTCCTACACGTATATCACCGGATGCAGCGAGTGTAACGGTGGGTAAGCCTGTCTCATTAATCCGGATCACTGCCAGATCAGAATCTCGGTCACGGCCAATAACTTCGGCAGTCAATGTGCGACCATCATAAAGAAGGACCTGTAACCTGTCTGCACTTCCTATAACATGATCATTGGTGACGATGTATCCATCAGAGCGAATCAAGACACCTGAACCTAGACCCTGGCGGACCCGTGGGAGTGGAAATTCGGGTATGTCACCATTTGGCAATAACTGCTCAAATGGAATGCCTTCCAACGGATTTCTATTGTTCTGCATAGATCGAATCTGCACCACGGAAGGATTCACCGTTTCGGCAACATCAACAAAAACTTCCTCCCATTCCAGGCGTGCACTTTCTGAAGGAGCCTGCAGAATTACCGAGCTACTGGCCTGGAGATCTGTGCCAACATTGTGTCCTTGGTCAAATAAGTTGACTCCCAGGGTAGCCGCAAGCACACCGGCCACAAAGACGCTGACAGTAAGAATGATTGTTGGTACAATACGAATCTTGTTCATGGGACTCAGTAAGATGTTGGAATGTTGATTGTGAATGTGGTAAAACGCAAACAACGGGCCAAAGCCCGTCGGTAGTATTATTGACCGCCAGGAATGCCAGGTTGTGTCATATTTCGCACGTCAAGTAGCGCATCTAGTGTCTTTTCGTCCAGGATATTCATCTCACGAACAACCTCCCGCACAGTGCGCCCGGAAGCGACCGCTTCTTTGGCAATCTTGGCTGCCATATCATACCCAATCGCACTGTTGAGTGCCGTAGCCAGGGATGGGTTCAACTCCAAAAGTTCTTTGCATCGTTCGCGGTTGGCTTCCAGTCCGGACAAACATTTATCAACAAATGCATTGCTCGCACCGGCGAGCAGTTCGATACTTTCCAGAAGCGCGATGGCCATGACCGGCATCATCACGTTCAATTCCAGGTTTCCATGTTGCCCGCAAACCGTCAGGGTTGTATGATTGCCCATCACCCGTGCACAGACCATCATCATCGCTTCACAGAGTACTGGATTCACTTTCCCCGGCATGATTGAAGAACCAGGCTGGAGGGGTTTAAGGGAAATTTCGGAAATACCGCTGGTAGGCCCGCTTGAGAGGATTCGGATGTCGTTAGCAATCTTCATGAGCGAAACCGCGACGGTATTGAGTGCGCCGGATGCGGACACAACGGCATCTCGTGCAGACTGAGCTTCAAAGTGGTCTTCAGCTTCCCGAAAGGTAACCCCGGTTGCTTCGCTGACATAGGCGAGCGTTCGTTCGGGGAATTCCAAGTGGCGATTAATGCCAGATCCTGTTGCTGTCCCCCCCAGGGGTACTTCACACAGCTCAGCCTGTCCTACCCGGATACGACTGATTCCACGCGTCACTTGCATGGCATACCCGCCGAATTCCTGCCCCATCGTGATGGGAGTCGCGTCCATCAGGTGTGTGCGCGCACTCTTGACCACATCATCAAAGTCCTGACTCTTTTCCTGCAATGCCTGCTCTAGCCGGGTGAGAGCGGGTATGAGATGATCTTCAATTTCACATGCAGCAGCAACCTGTATAGAGGTGGGAATCACGTCATTAGAGGACTGGCACATGTTCACCTGATCATTGGGGTGAACGCTTTGACCTGCAAGCATTTCGGTGGCCAACCGGGCGATGACCTCGTTTGCATTCATATTACTGGAGGTACCGCTTCCTGTCTGGTAAACATCAATTGGGAATTGATCGTCGAGGTCACCAGCAATCACACCCTCTGCTGATTTACTGATGGCATCAGCCACTGATCTTTCCAGCATACCCATATCTGCATTCGCCTTTGCCGCAGCGCGTTTGATTTGTCCTAGTGCCCGGATGAATGCACGAGGCATGCGTTGTCCGCTGATCGGGAAGTTATCTACGGCCCGCTGGGTCTGTGCCCCATAGATTGCATCGGATGGGACATGAACGTCTCCCAAAGAATCTTTTTCAATTCGAAAGTCACTCATCACAAGTTGATTAGTGGATAGAATCAGAACAATATAAACGAATTCTACGCCTTGTTGTAATATGTGAGTCCAAAAACAAATTCCAGGGGCTCCCGTGAAGATCATTCGGACAGTTGCGGAAATGCAGGCACACGCCGACCAAAAGCGCATGGAGGGACGTACACTGGCATTAGTTCCAACCATGGGCAGCCTGCATGAGGGGCACTTATCCCTGGTACGGCGTGCAAAGGCTGAAGCAGATCACGTCACGGTATCTATCTTTGTCAATCCAACACAGTTTGGGCCTAATGAAGATTTTGAAGCCTACCCGCGCAATTTTCAGAGGGACTGCGAATTACTGGAAGAGGTCGGTGGGGTCAGCACCATCTTTGCCCCCGACGAAGTAACGCTTTATCCCGAGGGATCCGACCAACAGCGTGTGTGGGTGACCTGCCCGGAAATGTCACGGCAACTGTGTGGAAAATATAGACCGGGTCACTTTGAAGGAGTCCTGACGGTGGTCATGAAACTGTTCGCTGCGTGCAAGCCTCACATTGTTGTGTTTGGACTCAAGGACATTCAGCAGTATATATTACTGAAGCAGATGGTTCAGGATTTGGCACTGGACATTAAAGTTATTGGGGGAGAAACCGTTCGTGAACCCAACGGTCTGGCGTATTCTTCACGCAATGAATACCTCACCGCAGATGAGCGCAGCCAGGCAAGTGTAATTTCGAAGGCCATCAACTCGGCGGCCCGGATGATTGAAGATGGGGAAGAAAACCCAATGGCCGTAACCGGTTTGATACAGGAAATGATTCACTCTGTACCACAGGCAAAACTGCAGTATGCAGAGATCGTGACAGCCAGTAAACTGGGACCGGTTGAACAATTCACGCCGGGTCTCCAAGTGATTGTCGCGGTTGCGGTGTATTTTCGGCATATTCGTCTAATTGACAATGCATTTGCTCTTGTTCCAGTGCAGTAGGTTCGCTATTTGTGCACTACTTGGTTGCGTAATTGTATTCGATCATCTGGCTTATGGCCAGGAGAATACCATGTATCCAATCCTGGAGGATGGTCAATTTGGGTTTATTAACTACAGTGGCGAAGTCATTATTGAGCCGAAGTATAGCGGGGCAAAAATATCATCCGAAGGGCTTGCTGCGATAAGATCCGGCTATTTGTGGGGATTTACTGATAGGGAAGACTCGGTACATATTGCTCCGCAGTTCTCATCGGTCTTCCCATTTTCAGATGGGATTGCCCGCGTTCAGTCTGGTCAGTACTGGAGTTTTATTGACAGGAATGGGGAGCCGATTACGGATGAGTATTTTACTTCAGCATTGGATTTTAGTGACGGGTTGGCCCCAGTGCGTGTACGGTCTGGTACGGTTGCTGGGCTTGAACCCAAGTGGGGATATATTGACCGGGAAGGTGAGATGGTTGTGCCAGATAAATTCGTTCGTGCACTACCATTCTCTGACGCAGTGGCAGCGGTTGAAGTGGTTCGGAAGGTTTTCGTGGTAAGCATTAATACGCGTTGGGGATTACTTGCTCCAGATGGTTCATGGGTTGTTGAGCCGGAATTCCATTCCATGCGGAATCCATCAGAAGGTCTTGCTCTTGCCCGCAAGGGCAGACGGCGTGGATTCATTGATTCCACTGGGACATTTGTATTGGAACTGGACTACGAGCAGATATTTTCTTTCAAAGAAAATCGGGCTCGTGTGAGTAAAGGGGGTTTATGGGGATTCGTTGACCGTGCGGGTAAAGTCGTTGTTGAGCCTGGTTACCAGAGGGCAGACGATTTTTCGAATGGGCGGGCATTGGTATTGACGGGGGATGGATATGGGTTCATTGATTCAACAGGAACTATGGTTATTCCACCACGATACGAGAGAGCCGCTTCATTTGACCAGGGACTCGCCTGGGTAACTTTGGAAGGGCAGTCAGGATATATTGATACCACGGGAATATTTGTCTGGCGAGAGGATGAGTGATATACTCCGAATCGCCATAGTAGTGAGTCTGAAGTCGTGTTCAAAGCTGACCGATTCAATTTTATTGAATTGTCTGCGGAACACCTTAACTGTCTGACGAACGGTATATGGGTAGATAGAGCTTCTCGCAGCCTCGCTCAAGTGGTGTGAATAATTGTGAATAATAGGGTGGCGAGTGGGATTAGGAATCAAGATCGGCCCAAAGTTTCCCCAAACTTGCATAGCGGAAGCCATCACCTCTTTCGAGTTCCCTGATGGATTCAAGTGTGCTGTCAGAGGGCAATAGCTTGGCCCCATCGCCAGCATCCGAAGCAGGGCTGGGGAATTTAGCCTTAGTTATTTCCACGCAAACTTGGGGCGTATAGATCGCGTCCCTTTTCGTATCCCTAACGGTGGACTGTTTGTCGGTTGACATGTGTTCATCTCCCGCAATTGCAGAGCTATTAATATCTGAATAACGTAGGCCACATCTTGGATGTACACCGAAATATATGCAACTAGTTAACTCTTGTACCTCGAATACTTCGTTATAACCACAGAATCACGTGCATCGCACACTCCTGACGTTGTCCGTGAACTGATGACATAGCCTATAGAGATAGAAATAAACCTGAGAAGTGAGGTTTTTCAACGCTAGCCTTGGAATCTGAGGCGGGTCTGCCCCGTACAGGTGGGGATACATCGAGTGCCGATTCTATCCTTGATAATACGTCCGCTCTAGCAGAGTTGCCTCCTCCGTGTGAAAGTAGCCGATAGCATCACTGATGACATTTTGATGACTATGCGCCGGACACACCGATCAATGAGTTGGTTATGCGTGAGTACCGTTTGACTGGTGATCGGAATCGTCGGCATTTCATGGTCTAAATTCTTGACGAACAAAAACTGCCTCTATTGTTCGATCTGAATTCAGCAACAGATCCTTAGGTTGAAAATCTGTCGAATTACAGGTTTTTCCAAGGTGGAACATTAGAAAAGGTACTACGTTTTATAAAATTATAAAGTAGCGTATCTTCCATGTATACCTTTCATCGCACACATGTACGGCGCTTGATAGATTTCATTTCAAGTAGCTATGACATGCGGATAATCGCCATTATTGGTCCTCGCCAAGTGGGGAAAACGACCATTGCTCTCCAAGCCCGCCAGCAATTGATGGAGTTGGGGTTTACGTGCCAGTATATTTCCTTCGACGATCCACAGTTAAATAAGCCAAGATGGCCCATAGATGCACACATCCCTGATATTACGTCGATCGAAAATTTTGCGAATCCAAAGACTCTTGTAGACATATGGGACAATGCTCGTGAGGCTTCGCTAAAATCACCCCGGGGACACGTTTTGTTTTTGGACGAAATTCAGCTCATCCCGCAGTGGTCAAATTACGTTAAGGGCTTATGGGACAGGGACCGTCGAGAGGGTTATCCCCTCCATGTGGTAATCTTAGGATCAGCAGTCTGGCAGATGCTGGTTGGCCGTAATGAAAGTCTTACGGGTCGTTTCCGTGAACTGTCCGTCAAACACTGGTCGCTTCAAGAAATGGCAAAGGTATTCGGCCTGACGGCTGAACAATTTATGTTTTACGGTGGATATCCTGCGTCATGGCCCGACGAATCAGAGAAATCACGGTTTGATTATTGGCGCGAATACATCACAAAGACAATCATAGGCTCCGTTATTGGCCGGGACATCGTGTTGCTTAAACAGATCAAGAAACCTGCCTTGATGCGTCAACTAATAGATATCGCACCCAGCTACTCCGGCCGGATCATGGCATACAATAAGCTCTTGGGTCTACTTCATGACAAGGACAATGCGACAACTGTTAAACATTATCTGAATTTGCTTTCTGATGCAGGTCTAATTACCACTCTATTTCGATATACCCCAAGCCCACACCTAGGTATGGCCTCCTCCCCTAAAGTTAATGTCCTAAACACGGCACTTATGACGGCACCATCCGGTTATTCGTTCCAAGAGGCACAAGTCGATCGACCCTTTTGGGGTCGGGTTGTGGAGAGCGCAGTGGGTGCCCACTTATGTAACACGCGAAATACTGCAACCCGAATTCACTACTGGCGTGACAAGGGCGGTAGGCATGAGGTTGATTTTGTTATCTCACGAGGTCCTCACCTCATTGGTGTGGAGGTTAAGAGCGGTATGAAGCAGACACATCGTGGATTGGACGCATTTAAAGATCGCTTCCCGCACGCCAAAACAATGATGGTGGGCCCAGGTGGTTTTCCATTCAATGAGTTTTTGTCGCTCACTACCGACGAATGGATTGAAGATCTATGAATTTGATCATGCAGCACATACCGCGTACTGTCAGCCTGATTGAACCCCAAAACGATCCACGGTTTGGGCAAGTTGGACTATCGCTGCAAGATTTTGATTCTGATCGCGGTTATGTTCTTTTGGGGGAGCCGGGAATGGGTAAGAGTACAGAGTTTGACACCGCGACTCGTGGGATTGATGATAGACATTGTATTTCTGCCCGAAGGTTTATTCGGTCCAATTTGGACCGCCACCCAGAATGGAAAACAAAAACAATCTTCATTGACGGACTTGATGAGATGCGTGTTGGTGGAGGAGATCCGAGAGGAGTACTGGACAAAATTATCTATGGTCTAGGAGCATTAGGAACCCCCAAATTTCGTTTGTCCTGCCGTTCTGCCAACTGGTTGGGTTCTGGTGATCGAATAGAGCTTGGTACGCTTTTAGGCACTAAAGATATTCCAGTGCTCCAATTGAATCCGCTATGTTACGATGGCGTTCGGGAGATCATCTCTCAACGGGGACAGGATGCAAATACTTTCATTCAGCGGGCTCATGAGTACGGCATGGATGCCTTACTCGGGAATCCGCGATTACTTGATTTCCTGATAACGTCCGTCAAAACAGAAGGGTGGCCTGGCAGCCAATTGAAAATGCTTGAAAACGTCTGCCGAGAACTTGTCCGAGAACAAAATAGTGAACATGTTGATGCCCGTTCATCCACTTCACTGCAATCTTGGGAAGCAATCTTAACTGCAGCCGGGAAGCTTTCTGCTTATATGCTGATCGCAAATAAGACTGGCTGGGCAAGGAATGTTACGGATGACTCCGAAATTCTATCTATGCGTGATTTGGAATGCCATCAAGATTTGCCCCTTCAGGAAGCTTTTGACTCAAGGATCTTTGAAGGTTCTTCCCGCTCAAAGATCCCGATCCATCGTCTTATGGCTGAATTCCTTGGAGCCCGCTATTTGAATAGAGAAATCCAGAATGGTCTCAGCGTCCGGCGTGCTCTCGCCCTTCTCAAGGAGCACAATGGAATTCTCTTGCCTGATCTAAGAGGACTTGCCGCATGGCTCGCTGCGTTGAACAGTCAAGCGAGAACAATTCTGATTCAGGTAGACCCGGCTACTGTTGCCTTCAACGGAGATACTAGAGGCTTTAGCTCCGATGAGCGAAATGAACTACTCGTGAAACTTGAACAACAAATTCATCTTAACTCCGACTGGCCTTCCGCTGCCGCTCTAAATGCCCTAACAGGAAATGAAGGCATACCAATCATCCAGGATTTAACGGATTCGCCGGAACGCTCAAAAAACAGGCAAACGCTGGTTTATTTGCTTCTCCGGGGATTCTCACAAACGTACTTCCATACGGGTGCATCATCCCGGCAGGTTGATCACGAAAACCTGTTAAACATCGTTCGTGATCATAGTTGGCAATCAAATGTTCGTTGCGAGGCACTCGCTGCTTTAAGCAGGATGCTTCGTCACATTCCACAGCGTAGTACTCTATTGAAGGACATACTAAAGGAAGTGCAAGAAAAACATATATCGGACGAAAAACATGACCTGCAAGGTGCACTACTATACCTCACCTACCCTGATGAATTGCGTCCGGCGGAGGTATGGGATTACCTCGTAGCGGGACCAGCCACCGATCATTATAGCGCTTATCAAAGCTTTTTCGCAAGCCTCGTTGATCGATCAAATGAGCATCAGATCAGAGAATTACTGGATTCTCTTTGTGATCATGCTTCTGATTCCATCCCAAAATTAGAAGATCAAAGGCTTGCAGATATTGTAGTCCAGCTTCTTGCAAGGGGTTTAGAATTGTTTGGAGATAAATTGAGTATCCGAGAGTTGTATCGATGGTTTAATCTTGTTGAATTCGACGATTATTTCTCTCAGCTATATCCAGTTCATACTTCACGACCGAGTTTTAGCCAGCACGATGAAGCGAACAGCGCAATCCGTAATTGGCTGAGTCAGCGCGAGAGCGTCCAGTATAATCTAATTGAACATGGCTTGTTGAAAGGGAAGATGAATGTCGGGGGTGATTCCTTCTCTAAGACTATAGCACTCAAATTCGTGGGCAGGAATGCCCCAGAGGGATTTCGCTTACGGTGCCTTGACCGTGCGGCCGAACTTTGGGACGCAAATCTGGATGTGGCACGAGAGTTTGCATCATTGTCCATCTTAGCAGAAGAGGGCTGGGAACCGCTCTTATCCGATGAAGAAATAATCTGTGCGGTCTCCGATATACCTGGATTGATTCAGTGGAATGGTCAACGTCTAAAGAATAGAGCCCAAGCGGAACTTGAGACAATTGAGATCAAGAAGAAACAGGAGGAAATTCGGGGTGCCTACCAAGAACAAAAGCAGGAAAAACTGGATATTATTCGCCAACAACAGACTGGGTTGGCAAAGGGGCAATGCACACCTGCAATTCTTGATGAGCTTGCCAACGTATACTTTGATAATCCTAATACAAACGACAATAATCCGCAGACTTGCCTGAAGATTTACTTTGAAGGTGATGAGGGTCTGTTACAGGCAACGTTGGCAGGATTTCGCAGCCTACTACTGGACCGGGATGACCTCCCGGACCTTGATCAAATCACCCAACTGTACGAGGATAGCCGGAGATCATACTTTGCACTCCCTTTTCTTGTGGGAATGGAAGAGGCATACAAAGCGGGTAATGATCTGAGCCATCTCTCTGAAACGGGAATTCGGCGAGCACTGGGTTTTTATCTGGTTACAGAATCCCCTCGCCAGCAATACCTTTTTCTGAATCAAATAGAGAATGGTGATCAAACTCCATCATGGTATCAGCAGGCTTTAAAGTGCTGTCCAGAGGCTGTGGCTGATTCACTGGTTTCGGTGCACAACGCAAGTGTTCGCTCCAAAAATCCGCCGAATACCCACATGTATGAGATGGCTTTTGATTCGGCCTATGCTCATGTAGCAAAGCTCGCTGTACCTCGAATGTTTACAGTATTTCCTTCCCGATGCAGTTCCAGGAAACTAGAATCTCTGCGTGTGGTCCTCTGGAGTGGGATTCTGAACAACGCAATGCCTATGACAGCATTGAAGAAAATGATCTCAAAACGGCTGAATCGCAAGCGGATGGACCTAGGCCAGCAAGCTCACTGGCTAGGTGCAGGATTGTTCGCCGACAGGAAGACCTATATTCCAATGTTGGCAGAATTTCTCTCTGCCGGAGAGGAAATCCGTACGCACCATGTCATTGATTTTCTGATTCCTACGGGCCGCGGGCCACTTATTTTGCAAAACATTGATGAATTGAATCCTGACGAGATTAGACAGCTTATCCAAACACTTGGGAGGCGCATACATCCGCCTGTTTTTCGAGAACATGCAGGTGTTGTTAGCGATGAGCAGAGAATCAGCAGTAAATTCCAGACTCTCCTCACACACTGGATCGGAGAGCTGAAAAAACGTGCCTGCGATGATGCAAGAAAGAACTTGGATATATTGGTATCCGATGCTAGTTTATTGGCATGGAAACAAGAGATTGTACTCGCCCAGGAAGAACAAGCTAGATATCGCCGTGCGGCAAAGCATTCGGATCTAAGCTTGAAACAGATTCAGGAAGTCCTTAATTACGGTCTCCCGGCAAATGCTGCAGATCTTGTAGGCCTAACACTTGATGCCCTTGAGGAGTTGGCAGAGCAAATACGCGATGGTTCACCTAATGCTTGGCATCTATATTGGGATTGGGATCGGAAACCTAGTAGACCCTCAAAATCAAAACCCGAAGACGACTGCCGAAATGCATTACTTTTACACTTAGCGACCAAACTTGAAAAGCATGAAGTTGATGCACAGCCGGAGGGGCGCTACGCGGATGATCGAAGAGCAGATATCCGAATATCGTACGGCTCCAATCTGTCGATCCCGATTGAAATCAAGAAAAATTCACACGTAGATCTGTGGCGTGGCATCACCGAGCAACTGGTGCCAAAATACACACGAGACCCAAAATCGGATGGTTACGGAATTTATTTAGTGTTCTGGTTTGGCGCGGACGGAGAATATACGAGGGTTGTTTCACCAGATGGAGACATCCCCGAAGAACCAATAGAACTAAAAAACTTGCTTGAAAAGCGGCTTGATCTAGAACTCAGGAAAAGAATCTACGTCGTAGTCATTGATGTGGCCCTATCTGGGAGATTTATTGAGAATGAATCATCACAGAGTTAAAGGTCAAGTGTGCCCCATCCTTTCTACAGTCCAGTACACTTCGGCAGGTTATTGCCTCATCTTCGTGGACTTTCGTGGCACACCCTCTTATTGACAGCGTAGAGAAAAATTCAACTTGATAAGCAAATGCGTTCAGAATCTGAAGTGTTTTCCGAATTAACGACACTCTGCAGGTCAGAAGGTTATATTCACGCGCTGGCGTTCATTTCTGCTTTTAATCAATATGTGATTGGTTCCAAACCCTACAGAGACACTGAGCCCGACACGGAAAATCCCCCTGAGTTGACAAATTCGGAAATCATGGTCTTAGTTGGTCTCCTATTCAAAGGCCCTATTACCTATGATTTGCCTCCTCCTGAAGTTGTTTATGGCTATGTCACCCGGATCTATGAACTGCTTGATGAAATTCATCAGGTGGGTAATGCTCAATCACTAAACGACTTTGAACTTAATGCACCGTTCCCAACTCCTGGAATGTACCAGAAGGATATATTCTACGCAGGCGATTCGGCTCACTATTTCCAATACTGTGAGCTTGCATTAAAAAAGTACGAAGCAGATGCAGATTGGCTCTTAAAGAATAAAAATATTGACCTGAAAATCGGTAGTGAGATTTGCACGGCTATTCGACATCTTCATGAAAAACGGATGAAGGAAACCGTGTTTACTCAGATGGATATCTCAGCGGTGCTACAAACGTCGTTGAGTGTATTCTCGTATTCAGTTGAAGACCTAGGTTTTATCGATACCACTTCAAAAGAGCGTGCAAGTAGCTTCATTGAAGCCTTTACCCTGCCCTCTGGTCAGAAAAATCCCGGCTTCACCTCATTAAGCACTTTCAATATTGCGTACAAGTACCCCATTATCCGAAAAAGTAACACCGAGTTTATTGTCTTGTCATATTACTCTTTGTCACAAGCATTCTATGAAAATCTGTTCTTTTGGATGCAGGAAGACACGAACTATGTCAACTTAGCAAACCAGAATAGAGGAAATGCTGCTGAGTCAATAACTGCTGATCTCCTGACGCGCGTATTTTCCAGAGAGAGGGTATTCAATAATGTGGAAATAGTTGAAACTAAAGGAAATAGAACTCGAGGAGAGATAGATGTTTTAGTAGTGTATGGACGCTACGTTATTGTTGCTCAAGTAAAATCAAAGCGCCTCACCATGAAAGCCCGAAGGGGGAATTTGGATGCAATCCAAGATGATTTTGAGAAGGCTATTCATAGGGCTGCTCGTCAGGCTATGTCCTGTGGTCAATACATAGGCAACCCAAATGTGAAGCTTAAGAGCAAAGACGGGAGGAAGATTCCAGAAATAGACCAATCTGCCCATGTACTTCCAATGACCGTAGTCCTTGATCCGTATCCTGGATTGTTCTTCCAAACTCAATTCCTCTTACAAGATCAATCAACAGAGAGAATTTCCTCCCCATTCGTGACAGACGTATTTGCTTTAGATACAGTGGCTGAAATACTGGATTCGCCCGCTAGATTTCTGCATTATCTATTGCAACGGGGGAGCAGATCTCAACGACGGCACACTAACCAAGAATATGAACTACTTTCTTTACATCTGAAGCACGGCTTAGAATTTGGGGAGGATATAACTGATGTATTTGTTGAGAGCGATTTGGCAGGCGATATAGATTTGCTCATGTGTATCAGGCGTGATGGGGCTGAAGGCCCAGTACCGTCTATCAGTGTTCTCGACCAATATGCGAATACTTATTTTGGCAGTATTCTTCGTGTTCTTGAACAAAACGGCGACCCTTCAGCGGTTGACTTGGCATTAGTGCTTCTGGAAATTTCTCATTCCTCTCAGGCCATTGAAGGTGTGAATAGAAAAATCGAAAAATGTGTTGATCTTGTTAAAAGCGGATCAGATCACCGGTTCTGTTCATTAGGGTTGTCCGAATTATCTACGGGGATCACGTTTATGTGCGTTTCTAAATTTGATGAGCACTCCACAAACATCCTGATGGCAATTTGCAAATTAAGAAAGTATCAGAAGAAACTGTCAAGATGGTTTGGGATCATGTTGAGCCTTTCAGGTAATCTTGAATCGATCTACGAAATTAACCGGCCATGGGAAGAGGATGAGGAGCTTGAGTCAATATCAAAAGATCCTCGCTGCCCGTAATCACAAGCCACGAATCTTTTCAGGATTATCCGGTGTCACGTATCTGTTCCAATATTTGGTATTTTGTTCTCTTTCTGATTGGCGAGTTGTCCGCAGGCAGCGGCGATGTCTGCCCCCCGACTGCGACGTACGGTAACTGTGACATTCCGTGCTGATAAGTGCGCCATAAACTCATTCAGACGCGCCTCGCTCGTACGCTCGAAATCAACCCCGGGCACATTGTTGTACATGATTAGATTCACCTTTGCATGGACTTTGTGACAGAGCCGAGCCAGGGCACGAGCATCGCTGTCCGAGTCATTAAATCCCTGAAACAGACAATATTCAAATGTGAGTCGACGCCCCGTCGTAGTCGTGTGGTATTTCATGGCAGATTCCAGTGCGGCAAGGTCCGTGGCTTCGCTGCGGTTGATGGGCATGATGCTTGACCGCTTCAATTCATCGGGGGCATGCAAGGAAACCGCCAAGCCAATCCTGGGAGCATCGTTGGCCAGATCGCGGATACGGCGCGCAAGTCCGACTGTAGAGACTGTAATCCGCTTGGGCGAAAGCCCAATAGCATCTGGATGGGTCAGAATCTCCAGGCTGGCTAGGAGTGCGTTATAATTCAGAAGTGGCTCGCCCATGCCCATGAAGACCACATTCGATATATCCCGGTCAAAACGCTCATAGGCTATCTCGCGCATAAAACTCACTTGTTCGACGATCTGACCGCAGGTCAGGTTTTCCTGAAAGCCCATTCTACCCGTCGCACAAAATGTACATCCCATTGCACAACCCACTTGACTCGAAACGCATACAGTCAGGCGGTGTGCACTCCCATGGGAATCCAGGCTTGGGATTAAGACGGTTTCAACCCTCCTCCCGGAAGGTAACTGCATGAGAGCTTTTACTGTCTGATCCTTTGCCGTGAGGAGTGTCTGGGTTTGTAACCGTTCCATACATGCCTTTTCTGCCAGAATCTCCCGAAGCGATGCCGGGAGATTTGTCATTGATGCGAATGAGTCTGCTTTTTTTGCAGAATACATCCATCGCAGGACTTGGTGTGCTCGCCAGCTTGGCTCTCCAAGCCCTACAATCCATTTCTCAAGTTCAGTGAGAGATAGGGCTCGTAGATCAACAGGAGGTTGTATATTACTCGGTATCAAAACGTTTGACAATTACAAGGGGGAACGTTACCTTGGTAGTAAATCTTAAGATCCATACGATTATGAAACAAGCATCAACTCTATTGCTTTTCATCACCTTTTTGGCGGGTCCGGCGGTTTTGGCGCAGGCGCCTGCCAATCACCTAGAAGGAAGTTGGCGCATTGTATCCCAGCGGTCTGTTTACCCGGATACGGTAATCATTACGCTTAATGTTCCGCCATCAATAAAAATTCTGAATTCCACGCATTTTTCCTGGGGATATCAGTCAGCAAACGGCGCAGAAGTTCTGGCTGGAGGGGGAAGGTATACCCTGGAAGATGATACCCTGTATACGGAGTATCTGGAGTACCATACCAGTGAAGCCCTGGTTGGTGTAGCCCTGCGTTTTTCTGCCCGTGTTGTCGGTGATCTTTGGTACCACGTGGGTGAATTCCCAAGCGGATATCGCCTGGAAGAGGTTTGGCGTCGGATCGAGTAGCCTACAGTAGCCAGTGATCGGCTGTGATTGCGGCGACCAGGATCGGTACGTAGATAATGCTGGCCAAGAGCACTCGGCGTGCCTGCGTGGCAGTCTGTTTTTGGTGAAATCCAACGGAGGGCCAGATAAAACCGATCCCCGCAGGCATGATGATTGCCAGGTAGATCCATCCGGTGTAATCCAGGAGGGGTAATAGAAGGCTGGTTCCCAGTAACAGGACACTGTAGACGAGAATTCGGTGAGCTGTTGCCTTTGCTTCTGGATTTTTAGCGGGGAGCATCGCATGGCCCCCGCGTGCATAATCTTTACGATACATCCAGGCAAGAGCCAGAAAGTGAGGGATTTGCCAAAGTGCAAACATCCCAAAAAGGATCCAGCCGGCAGTGCCAACCGTTCCCGTGGCAGCTGTATATCCTCCCAGAGCAGGTAGCGCCCCGGGGATCGTCCCAATCAGGGTATTGTAGGTTGTGCGGCGTTTAAGCGGCGTATAGGCAAACAAATACAGAACAATGGTCAATGCCGCCAAAAGCAGTGTCGTTAGATTCACCCACCAAAGCAGAGTGAGTCCGGCAATCACTAGTATAATTCCAAAAACAAGTGCAATCCCCGGATGGATTCGCCCGGAAGGCAGTGGCCGCTGGGCAGTGCGGCGCATCAGCGCATCATTATGTCGCTCGATGTAGTGATTCAGTACGCCGCCCCCAGCACTCGCAAACGCGGTTCCGGCTAAGGTCAGTAGCAGTAAGGTCGGACTTGGACTTCCAGTTGTGCCTAAAATGAATCCGGCCAGCGCAGCGAGTACGACTTGGAAAGTAATTTCCGGCTTGACCAACTCCCAGTAATCTTGGAGAGTCGAAATCGGGCCCGCCCCTGGCCGCAGAAGACGGAGTTCCGCAGCTTCTTCGGAAAGAAAAGTATTACTGTTCACCTTGCACCCTCAAGGTTCCAAGCATTACGCAAGCGCAACTGCCCATTAGAATTGTTCCAACTACCAGATGAGAAGACGAAAGTATAACCTGAACCAAACTCCGGGTACCTTGCCCGGAATCGAAAAGAAGTACAGTCAGAGTAACCATCCCCAGAACCATTTGCACGCCCAGACTGATCAACATCCACCAAGCTCCGCGATTCAGGATTGGTTTGTCATTAAAGTACTCTCGGATATTTCCGCAGGTCACAATGACTAAAGATAATGCAACAACACTTCCCGAAGCATGAATGGTCACGAAAATCAGGTCTACCCCGTCGCCGGGATGCCGGAGTAGGGCGCCCAGAAGAATTTGTATATAGACGGCTGCCGCGGTAGCGATTGTCAGAGTGCGCAGGCGCCTAATTTTCGATGAACCCTCAATAGAGTGCTCGAGCCATGTCCGCGAATTAAACAGTGTCAGGGCCGCTGCGGTACAGAAAAAAAGCTGTGCTCCCATTGCGTGGACCACTGCCAGATCCATAGAGGCCCAGATTACGCGGAGTCCCCCAAGGACTCCCTGTACAACTACGAGGCCAACTGCGGATACAGCTACAATGCGAACCCAGCGCCGTGAATCTGCTATCAGGGTCCATAGAGCAAGCCCAACGACCCATAATCCTACCAAAGCTCCAAGCAAACGGTGTCCGTGCTCAGCCAAAATAGGACCAACCTGCCACCATCGTGCATCTGGATCTTCAGGATCGCTGTATCCTGTGGCAAGTGGATCATAGGAGCCGAATGAAGTAGGCCAGTCTGGAACAGCAAGGCCGGCCTCAATACTGGTTACCACTCCTCCCCAACTGACCAGTATGAGGCAAAGAACCAGTCCACTTGCGGCGTAGTGATATCGCCAACGGGGAGACAACGGACTTGAGGATGTAACCATGATCAAAAAAATCCAGCCCTAGGCAACCCAAACGACCGTTATTCTGTTCCACTGCGATGAACGCTGAAATGACCTATGGGAACACTCATTGAATCAATTTCTGGAATCAGGGGGATCTATGGTGCTGGTCTGGATGAACGGGTCCTCGTACGCTACAGCCTAGCTTTCGGTACATTTTGTTTGAATCAGCCGAATCGGCTTCCTCGATGCGTTGTCGTAGGTCGGGATGCACGTGTCTCGGGAGACGCATGTTCTCAGATTGTTATAGCAACACTCCGCAGTCTTGGAATTGAAGTGATTGATATTGGGCTGGCTCCCACACCAACAGTTGCAATGGCCGTCCTGTTCGAAGAGGCGCGTGGAGGGATCGTATTGAGCGCCTCTCACAACCCTGAGGATTGGAATGCGCTGAAATTACTCAATGAGAAGAGCGAGTTTTTGTCACCGGAAGAGGGGAGGATCGTGATGGATATGGCACAGCAGCCAGAAGCGCCAATGCATCGGAAGGTTCAGCCAGGGGAGATACGTACCGCCGAATATATTTCGAGGCATATTGATGCGATCCTGGACCTGCCATACTGTCAGCCGGATGCCATTGAAGCCATGGGCTACACGGTTGTGGTGGATGGGATCAATTCGGTCGGTGCATTGGCATTGCCACCGCTATTGAAGCGGTTAGAGGTGAAGGACGTCCAGCTGATCAATGGTGAGGTTACGGGTCGGTTTGCTCACCCGGCGGAGCCGCTGCCTGAGCATTTGCAGGAGACGATGGAGTATGTTCGGGAAATGAATGCCGATCTGGGACTGGTGGTAGACCCGGATGCAGACAGACTGGCCCTGATTGATGATCAGGGGAACTATGTGAGTGAAGAATTGACGCAGGTGATTGCCGCGGACTTCCTGTGGCAGAGGCGCAGTGGACCCTATGCCACCAACCTGTCTTCATCCCGTGCAATCGACGATGTGGCAGCACGCTACGGAATGCCCGTGTACCGGTCCGCGGTGGGAGAAATTAATGTCGTGAAGACAATGCAGCAGTATGGGGCCATTCTTGGCGGAGAAGGCAATGGAGGAGTGATTTTGCCGGATCTCCATTATGGACGGGATGCACTCGTAGGCACCGCGATCATCCTTCAGCACCTAGCTGAACAGAAGATGCCGCTCTCAGAGTATCGGCGCTCCTTACCCCAATATGTGATTTCGAAAAACAAAATCACGGTGTCGGATCCAGATGAAGTGCTTCGGCGGTTTGCTTCGCGGCATGCGCATGAGGATATTTCAACTGTAGATGGGGTGAAAATAAACCTGCCAAGTGGCTGGGTTCATGTTCGCAAGTCCAATACCGAGCCGATCGTGCGTATTTATGCAGAGGCATCCAGCGAGCGTGAGGCAAGTGATCTTGCCAGGTGGTGCATGGACGATATCGGGTCGGACAAAAAAAGTTAGGGGGCGAAGCCTGATAGCCCCGCCCCCCTTCGGACTGTGTGAGAATTTGGGTTAGAAGCCCATTCCTCCACCCATACCGCCCATGCCACCGCTCGGATCAGCATGATGATCTCCACCACCTGCAGCGGGCTTCTCGGGACGATCAGCCACGACCGTTTCGGTCGTCAGCAATAGTCCACTCACGGAGGATGCATTCTCCAGAGCAGCGCGCACAACTTTGGTGGGATCAATCACACCAGCACTAACGAGAGTCTCATATTCTTCCGTGCGGGCATTATAACCAAAGTCCCCTTTCCCTTCCTTGACTTTCTGAGCAACAATAGAGCCTTCAACTCCAGCGTTGATGGAGATCTGGCGAAGTGGCTCTTCAAGGGCACGACGGACGATATTGACACCGATCTTCTGGTCCTCGTTGTCCGCGGCAGCCTCATCAAGTGCATCGATCGATCTGATCAGAGCAACGCCACCACCAGGAACGATTCCCTCCTCGATGGCTGCACGTGTCGCGTGTAATGCATCTTCAACACGAGCTTTTTTCTCTTTCATCTCCGGCTCGGTTGCTGCACCGATCTTGAGAACAGCAACACCGCCACTTAATTTGGCAAGCCGCTCCTGCAGTTTCTCACGATCATAGTCACTTGTGGTTGACTCAATCTGCTGTCTGATCTGGTTTGTGCGGGCCTTGATCTGATCCGAGCTACCTGCACCATCCACAATGACAGTGGTGTCTTTGTCAATCACAACACGCTTGGCTTTCCCTAGGTAATCCAAAGTTGCATTTTCGAGGCGATAGCCTTTTTCTTCGCTGATGACGGTGCCTCCTGTAAGGATTGCAATGTCTTCCAGCATTGCTTTTCTACGGTCTCCAAAGCCAGGGGCTTTGACAGCAGCGACACGTAAGGTGCCACGCAGCTTGTTCACGACCATCGTTGCAAGTGCTTCTCCTTCGACATCTTCGGCAATCACCAGAAGAGGAGCACTAGTCTGTGCAATTTTCTCCAGGATTGGGAGTAGATCCTTCATGGCGGAGATTTTTTTGTCGAAGATGAGCAGGTGCGCATCTTCGAGGACGGTCTCCATATCATCAGGATCGGTCACGAAGTAGGGAGACAGGTATCCACGATCAAACTGCATCCCCTCAACCACATCCAGAGTTGTTTCTGTGCCGCGAGCCTCTTCGACGGTGATCACACCATCCTTGCCAACGCGCTCGAAAGCATCTGAAATCAGGGTTCCGATGGCCTCGTCGTTGTTGGCGCTAATGGCACCGACCTGGGCAATCTCGTTGCGACCTTCAATATCGCGGCTCTGTGAGCGGAGATGATCCACAACCTGGCCGACAGCTTTGTCGATACCACGCTTCAGGTCCATTGGGTTGGCACCGGCTGTCACGTTCTTGAGACCAGCGGTCATGATCGCCTGAGCGAGAACAGTGGCTGTTGTGGTTCCGTCGCCTGCGACATCACTGGTCTTGGAAGCAACTTCCTTGACCATCTGGGCACCGACATTTTCGAGCTTGTCCTCGAGCTCAACTTCTTTGGCGACGGTTACACCGTCTTTGGTAACGGTCGGTGATCCGAATTTTTTCTCGATAATAACATTGCGGCCTTTGGGGCCAAGGGTGACTTTGACAGCACCCGCGAGTTGATCAACACCACGCTTGAGGGCACCTCGTGCGTCAGCGTCAAAAATAATTTGCTTTGCCATGAGTTTAAAAAGAGTTTAAGATTAATGTATGAGGATTCGTTACTGGATAATGCCGAGGATATCGCTCTCCCGCATGATCATGTACTCCTGGTCGTCAAGTGTGACCTCGGTTCCAGAGTACTTGCCATATAGAACGACATCACCGGCTTTGACGGTCATGTCAATTTTGGTGCCGTTTTCAACACGGCCTGGACCGACAGCCAAGACGACTCCCCGTTGGGGTTTTTCTTTCGCCGTGTCTGGAATGTAGAGGCCGCTGGCAGTCTGCTCTTCAGCATCTTGCGCCTGTACGACCACACGATCACTGAGTGGTTGAATTTTCATGATTGGTAAAAGGTTAAGTTGTTGATTAGGAAGTAAAGTTTCGGTTGTTAGCAATCTCTCTAAGTGAGTGCTAACAAAAATGCAGCAGGCTTATCTTTGCAGAGTTACATTATGTAATGTACATGCTTCAAACAAGATGCATTGTGCATTCAGGTGAGGTCACAGCGCAAACTGTATGCCATGCTGAACTGTGGCAAAATTAGGCGTATATGAGTGCCAAGCTGTCCAAAGTGACCACAAAGATAAGGACAAATTGACGCATGACAATTCGCATCAACGGAACTGCCTGGATAGGATCCCTCTTGCTGATGGCGATTTTGCCGGTGCTGGCCAGCATCCCTCCATGGGTTAGTGAGCCGCTGCAATTGGCATTGATACACATATTTGATCCATTCTGTCACCAGATCAGTGAACGCTCTCCCCATGTTGATGGCGTCCAGTTGGCTGTCTGCCACAGGTGCTATGGAATCCTGATCGGCCTAGTTGTAGGGCCCATTGTTGCTTTGATTTGCCGGAGCTGGAGTGGCAGGAATGCACGGATATTCGTGATTGCATCCCTAGTCCCGCTAGCATTGGACTGGGGGCTGGAGGTCTTGGATATTTTGCACAATTCGGCGGGAAGCCGCTTTCTCACGGGAGCAATTTTTGGTATTGTTGCCGGAGTTCTGGTTGCACGAGCGATGGCTTGGCGTGAAACATAAAGGCATCCTACCAATATATGTGTATATTGCTTATTATTGAAACCGAACAAACACAATATTAAATGCCTTCAAAAACTCAATCCATTCTCATTGGTGGTCTAATCGCCGCCGTTACAGGGACGATCGTTTCGGTGGCCGCTCAGGTATCGGGCGCCTCTGATCCTACCAACCCGCAACAGGTTCTGAGCCTCATTTTTGGCTTAATCGGATGCATGGTCATGTTAACCAGTGGGCTTGTTGCCGTTTGGCACTATGCCACGGAAAACGAATTAACCCTGACGGGAGGTCAAGGAGTTGGAATAGGTGCGCTCGCGGGGATCGTGTATGCCGTGGTTGGATTGGCTTTGGGGTGGTTATTGATCCTGCTGGGTGTACTTCCGTCTCCCCAGGATACGCTGGATGCGGTACGTGACACCGGCGCATTTGACGCTGCTGGCGGGGAGCAGGCGGAATCCATCACTGGGATGATGATAACCTGGGGTGGACCGGTGATGGCAGTCTTTGGTGGAGTCCTGTTGGGACTGATTGGAGGCGCGATCGGTGCAGCATTATTCAAGCGCGGCGTAGAATCACCCGATGAGGGATCTACAATAATGTAGAGGTTTCCCGCTGTCACTACCTGGGATATCGAGAGACGTCTCAAGTGAGCGTCGTGCAGGGGCAAAGGTAAATGAACATCGTGGCCCTGGGCTGTACTGTGGTCGAGAGTTCGTTATGCCTGGATTGTGGAGCACCCGTGAAATGGATCCCGAACCGGATTACCTCTTTCCTGATTTTGTGCATGCTTAACGAAACACGCGGGGTCCTGGAAACCCACGGGCTCCCTTGGGCCGGCCGAGGATTTCACGAAGGATAATTGCTTTCCGTGCAGACTTCGGATCTTTCAGGTCACTGGTGATCGTGCGGGATGCGCTCGGTACATGCTTTGCGGGTGGATCAGGCGGCTTGGGCAGTTCAGGTTTTCTGACAGGTCGCTGGATGGTGCCGGGTGTTTCGAAGTACGGGTTTGCCGGCTGGGGCGATTCTGTGGGAAGGTTCTGGGTACTAGGAATGTACGGGGTATACTCATCAGGCCAATCAGAAGGCGTCCGCGGTGCAGGAGCTGGAGCGACTTCAGGTCGCTCGTCAGGCGAAGTCTGCAGATCTCGCAGAGCATCCTCAAGAGACCAGGGATCCTCTTTCTGCGTCTGCTGCTGTTTTTTCTTGGCAAGTCTCCCCAATATTGTGAAAACGAGATAGAGCACACCGAGAATGAGATATAGGAGTGTTTCGTTCATGGTGCTTCGGTTACCGGGGACGACAGAAGGTTAAGTATATGCCGATTTGCTCTAGGAAACGCAAATTTGTTTAGTTCATCAGGTGAGATCCAGGCAGTTGTTAAGCCTGCGGTAGATTTAGGCTCGCCGTCAATCATGGTGCACTCATATGCACGCAGTGTAATTCTGAAGTGAGAATATGCGTGGTTCACCTTACCAATCATTTTCCCTACCAGCACCTGTACTCCAAGCTCTTCGTGCAGTTCACGGGCACAAGTTGCTGGGCCTGATTCCCCCGGTTGTGCTTTCCCTCCAGGCAATTCCCACAGGCCGCCCAGAAGGCCTTTCGGCGCACGCTGTTGGATAAATATCCGTCCTGAAGCATCACGAAGAACCGCGACGGCAACATCGTGGTGTGGAATAGGTCCTTTCTTCTTTGATGCCGGATACCGTTCGGGAGTACCCTCATACCATGCCGAACAATAGCTTTGAACCGGGCATACAGTACATTGTGGGCGCTTGGGTGTACATACTTGTGACCCCAGTTCCATCATCGCCTGATTATGATCCCCAGGTCGGCTGGCACTAAGTAATTGATCAGCGAGCTGCTGAACTATTTTGGCCGGAGTTCCCGGATGGGAAAATATGCGAGAGACGACGCGGCGGACATTGCCATCAACCGCAGCCACAGGCTCCTTGAATGCGATCGAAGCAATGGCTCTGCTGATATATGGACCGATGCCAGGCAGTAAGCGTAATTTTTTACAACTTGACGGAAGTCGGCCCGAAGCAACAACTTCCCGGGCTGCCGCGTGTAGATTGCGTGCACGTGCATAGTATCCCATTCCCTCCCAAATGCGAAGTACATCATCCAGGTCGGCCGCGGCCAGTTCCTCGAGCGTTGGGAATGTGTCCAAGAATCGTTCGTAATACGTCCGCACATACTCCACGCGGGTCTGCTGAAGCATGACTTCTGAAAGCCAAATCTCATATAGATCTGTCGTCCCGCGCCATGGAAGGTCACGATGGTTAGTGTCATACCAGCTCAGGAGTACTTTCGAGAAGTTACCTGGCTTATTTTGGGGTATGCGGGTACTCAGAGATACGAAGGGGTTGATTTACGTGATGCTACGATGTTCATGGTTGAGCTGTTCGGCGGGAGTTTCCCTGAGAGCATTCATGCTTTTGTTCTGTATATCCATAGCAGCCGTTCCGGTCAACGCTCAATGGCAGCTCATTGCGGATGGTGAGCCTTGGCCATGGGAGCCCGAAATATCCGCAGACAGTACGCTGGCTTTTGAGCAGCAGGTGATCCGCATGTTTCATCAGGAAGGGTACTTATATGCTGCGATTGATTCTCAGAACACCGATACGCAGACTCTTTATGCCTCTCCTGGAAATCGGGCTCAGGTGGGAATGGTCCAGTTGCTGGGAGTAAGCAAGGTTGATTCGACAAGGATACGACTTCCGCTGGGCAAAGGAGATTGGGTTACCGCCAGTTCGCTGGAAAGGGCAGCAGAGGTCATCCTGGATCATTATTCAGGAGAGGGATATGTATTGGCGGAAGTTGCCATCGAAGCGATCATTCCGCGTGACAGTGTGCTGCATGATGTGATTATCCGGGTACAGGAGGGAATCCCTGCTCAACTTGAACGTGTAGTTCTGCAGGGAGCCAGGCGGACCCGACCCGCCTACGTGTATCATACCTCTGGATTAACATCGGGGCAGATTCTGAAAAACTTTAATCCAGAAGAAATGCAACGAAAGCTGGAAGCTACGGGCATGTTTAGCCGTGTAGATCTCCCGGTATTGTATAAAGGGACTGACAGTAGCGTTGTCATTTATGTGCCCGTAAAGGAAAGCCCACCTGGAGCGTTTGATTTGGCGCTGGGGTATGAGCGGGCTGAAGGCGGCAAGGGCGCTTTAGTTGGTAGTGGAAGTCTGGCACTGCGCAACCTTTTTGGCGGAGCCCGAACTCTGGAATTGGCACTAAATCGGGCGCCGGGGCAATTAGGTTATGTGTCAGTGCATGTGGAAACGCCATTGGTGTTTGGGCTACCTCTGAGCCTCGCCGGTTCATTTGAAGGGCTTCAGCAGGATTCAACGTATGGTAAGCGGGATTATGGGGCCCGGTTTGGCTATTGGGTGGATCCGTCTATGAAGATCTTTGCTAGCGTGACACGCGAGATTATACGCCCCGGCTTGGCAGGTACCGAAATTGTTGATGGAAGACAACGAATCCCCGTCGGCAATGCACTGTTTGTGGGAGGAGGGATCCAGATCAGACAAGTTGATCATGCGTTGAGCCCCACGCGCGGATATCTGTTGAGCATGCATGCGGAACACGGGCAGAAAGATGTAGAAAGTGTCGCGCTTCCTGCGGACGCTACGCATGAGCAGAATCGGCTTCGTCAGGGACGCCTCACTGCGCAGGGACGTGTCTATGTTCCTCTGAGCAGACGCAGCCTTGTCGTCATGGGCGGCGAACTCATGTTGGTGCGCAGTCGACAGCTTGACGAAAGTGATCTGTTCCGGATTGGAGGAGCACAAAGTCTTCGCGGATATGATGAACAGCGTTTTCGTGTTCCTTTTGCGGTACGGACCTTGGTGGAGTTCCGGTATCTTCTGGATCCTGTGACGTACGGGTTTGGTTTTTTTGACCTTGGTTATCTTGATAACGATAAAGGATCCCAGTTTTCTGGTGGGTGGTACCCAGGATTTGGGGTAGGCTTTCAACTTAGTACAGCAGCAGGGATCATCAACTTTACGCTAGCAGCGGCGACGGAGGATATATCGGCTGTGCGGGCTCATATTGGATTAAGTCTTGGGCTTTAGATTATGGATAGGTTCTTTTTTGCTCCGCCCGAAGCGTTCTCTCCAACCGGGCATGTGGTTCTTCCGTCAGATGAAGCAAAGCACGTCGTCAAAGTACTTAGACTGCGTCCTGGCACCATCATTACGGTAGTGGATGGGCAGGGGTACGCAGCACGGGTACAGATTGAGCAGGCAGACCGGCAAGGAGTCCATGGTCACGTTATCTCCGAACATAAGAATCTGGGGGAGCCCGTCCACGAACTGACAGTAGGGCTTGCATTGTTGAAGCAGCAGAAGCGGTATAATCTGTTCTTGGAAAAAGCAGTTGAGTTGGGGGTTACGGGCATTATACCTTTGCTGACCGAGCGGACGGAATCCAGAAATTGGCGTGAAGATCGTGCCCGGCAAGTGATGACGGCTGCGCTGAAGCAATGCAACCGAAGCAGGCTGCCGGATTTGCATCCTCCAACCTCCCTCCATCAACTCCTGGGGCCGGGGATCCTCGTGGCAGATCCCAACACGGATACTGCGTTAATGGCAGCAATTCATCAAGGGGAAGGTCCGGTCAGGATTTTGATTGGGCCGGAAGGGGGATTTGCAGAGCATGAGCGCCGGCTTGCCGTTGACAGAGGTGCGGTACTGGTTCGGTTGGGGCCACGCCGCCTTCGTGCAGAAACGGCAGCGATCTGCTGCGCGGCAGCGGTTGTGCTCGCGGGGCAAAGCGGAACCTAGGGAGACGGAAGAAGTAGCAGGGCACCAAGAAAAATTCCTATCATGTTCACTTTGTTGATTGTCATTATCGCACTCATTGGGGTCATCATGACCGGATTGATCCTGCTTCAGGCCGGTAAAGGGGGCGGCTTGGCCGGCATCGCCTCAGGAGGGGCGACTACGCAGATCCTAGGAGCCAGACAAGCACCAGATGTGCTTGAAAGAGGTACATGGATCCTGGCTACCGTCTTTATTGTACTGTGCGTCTTGACGAACTTTGTCATTGATGACGGCACATCGCAGCAGAGTATTCTCCAGCAGCAGTCACAGCAATCCACGCAGCAGCCGGTTCCGGCTCCAGAGGAATTACCTCCTCCTCCGTTGGAGGAAGCAGCTCCCTTGACACCTCCAACGCAGGAGTAAAAGAATTGGGGTGACCTCCTTCGCGGAAGCCACCCCTGGTGGTACGTGTTGACTTGTAAGCCGAATTCTGTCTATCCGGCGCTGCGGCCACCGCGCAGCGAAGCCGGAGGGATCATCATCTATATGGGACCAGTGTCACCACTGGCCTCTAGCAGCCTACCCGCATCGCTATTTGGCGGGCAACCTTATCGCTTGCGCGTGCGATGCTGTTTGGCCTTGCTCCGCGTAGGGTTTACCTAGCCGCCATGATCTCCCATGACGCTGGTGGGCTCTTACCCGCACCATTTCACCCATCACCTGACCTGTAAGGGCCATCGGCTGGTTTACTTTCTGTTGCACTTGCCGTCATCGCTCACGCGATGCCTTCCCGTTAGGAAGTACGGTGCCCTATGGAGTTCGGACTTTCCTCCCTGCCTTTCGGCAAGGCGATGATCCGGCCAACACGTTATCTACCATGGTACTAAACGACCAGGTCACTGGTTGCCTGTTCGTAGAACTCGCTATCTACAATAATGCGACCAGTATGCTCACACGGGATGATCCGGTTACGTTGGCGAATCTCCATCTGACGCTGTGGTGGAACCGCAAAGCCGCCAGCTGCGCCGCGTCGCAGTCGAACCACCGCGCGTCCATCTCTGTACCGATTCCGCAGCCTCTGATAGGCCCGTAGGTAGCGTTCATCCACCAAGGCTTCCGCATCCCCTCTCAGTGTCTCCAGCTCTTTCTTTTTCTGCTCGGTCGTCAACAATACCCCCTCCAACTGGGTGCGCTTGTCTTCAAGCATCTTCTCCAGATCAGAAAGACGCTGTTGCGCTTCTTCAATTTGACTCGCATTCGTTTCCAGTGAGCCCTCGGTACCCGCAATGAGTTCTTTCGCCTCGTGGATACGCTCGTTCTGTGCCTCAATCTCCTTGGTCAGCGCATCATATTCACGGTTGTTGCGGACCTGGAGCTGCTGTTCCTCGTACTTCTTGATCAGCGCTTCTGCCTCTTCAATATCGAATTCGCTACGCCGGCGCGACTGTTCAATGTCTTCCTGCTCCTGTCTGATGTTGTTCGTGCGGGTCTGCAATCCTGCGGACTCATCTTCCAGGTCTCTAATTTCCTCAGGTAGATCTCCCTGCTCCTTCACGACTTGGTAAATCAGTGTATCGATGTGCTGTAGTCGGATCAGTGCACGTAATTGACTGCTAATCTTTGTTTCTGTGGTACTCATAAATTATGGCGTGTGCAAAACGTAGCAGACTCTAACGAGAATGTACGGAGTCAGGTTCAGCGGATAGAGATTTTTATTGGGGTGGTGGGAGCACTCGTGCAGTAAAATTTTATTGTGGGGAATCGTTCTGTCAGCCAGGTACAGAGAAGTTGTTCGGTGTGCTTCTCCGTTTCATAATGTCCGGCATCCACGAGTGCCATTTGGCAGCTCCCGTCGGGACCAAGGATCTCAAAGAAGCGGTGATAGCCAAGGTCTGCCGTCACGTACACATCTGCCTTCGCATCCAGAGCAGACTGGATTAGACTGCCGCCTGATCCGCCGCATACGGCCACCGTTTTTATCTGAGCTTCATCAGAACCTGCGTAACGAAGTGACGGTGTCTTCAGTCTTGCGTGCACTCGGTCCAGGAAGCTTTTCAGGGGTTCTGGCTCGGGTAAATGGCCAATCGCTCCCATCCCGAACGTTCCGTCATCACTCGGGTTTAGGAATGTTCTGTGATGTAGGCCGAGGATTTCTGCCAGAGCGATGGAAACACCCCCATGAGCCGCGTCCAGATTCGTATGGATGCTGTAAAGGGTGATATTCTTTTGAGCGAGGCGAAGAATCAGCTGACCGATAAAGTCTTCTTCCAGAATACGGGAAGGGCTGCGAAACAATAATGGA
Source organism: Rhodothermaceae bacterium (assembly GCA_009838195.1). NCBI lineage: Bacteria > Pseudomonadati > Rhodothermota > Rhodothermia > Rhodothermales > Rhodothermaceae > Rhodothermaceae bacterium. The sequence goes on from VXSC01000022.1 coordinate 85,664, forward strand.
TGATGAGTCAGAATCATCGAACACTCTTTCTGAATCGCTTCCTCCACGACACCGGGGGTGAGATCCAGTGCGATTAGTACACGGCGAACAATCTGCGTGGCAGAGCCAACCTGTAGCCCGACATTGTCGTACGATTCAGCGAAAGAGGGGTCCGCCCATGACTCAAGTGCCTGGGCCAGATCATGAGCACAAAAATTTTTTTCAGACATCGAACAGAATGGATACAAGATTGAAAAAGATAGCGGTCAGTTGCGACGAATATGGGCACTTGGTTGAAGTACTTCTTACTCTACTACGAAATCGGGGATATGAGCCAATTTATTATGGTCCACACGCCGGAGAAGAATCCCGGGATTGGCCTATTGTTACTAAATCAGCAATTGACGAGGTGCTGCAGGGGAATGCTGAGGAAGCCATTGTCATGTGCTGGACAGGTACGGGTTGTTCGATTGTAGCAAACAAAATGCCAGGAATTCGAGCCGCATTATGTCTGGACGCAGCCACCGCCCGAGGTGCCAAAGAGTGGAACCATGCAAATGTACTGGCTTTGAGTATGCGAATCACCAGTGAAGTCGTGTTAAAGGAAATCCTGGATGCATGGTTCGACACGCCATTCAGCGCAGATGCGTGGAACGTCGCCCAAGTGGACTTCGTCAATGAGCTGGACGATCATCGGGCTTCCGAGTCGTCCAAGAGTGAGTAAGCAAAAATAACAGGACCCATTCAGGATAGATTTAGGCAAAAAATTGTGTTTTCGCGCGTATAAATGGGCTGGCAAGTACGCGCTCGATGTGAAACATCACTGTTTCCAATAAATGGGGGATTTGATTCCTTTTCGTTAACCCACTCCAACAAATTTACACGTCACTGGCGGTTCTTTTCGTCCAAACTCATTCATGTTCAAAGTTAAGATTCTCAACACGATTTCGTCCAAGGGCCTTGAAAGGCTGACTGATCACGGTTACATCATCGGGGAAGATATTCCAGATCCAGATGCAATTCTTTTAAGGAGCTATAAACTTCATGGAGTTTCATTTCCAGATTCTGTCCTGGCAGTGGCCAGATGCGGAGCAGGTGTAAATAATATTCCGATTGATGCGTGCTCAACTCAGGGGATCGCTGTATTTAATACCCCGGGAGCGAATGCAAATAGTGTGAAGGAGTTGGTCATCTGTGCGATGCTACTCTCTTCTCGGCGGATCATTGATGGAATCAACTGGGCCCGGACACTTGAAGGCGAAGATGTAGCAGCCGTTGTCGAAAAGGGAAAGAAAAATTTCAAGGGCCCTGAAATCAGGGGAAAGACCCTGGGCATCATCGGCCTTGGGGCGATTGGTGTCGCCGTTGCCAACGCAGCAAGTGCGCTGGGTATGCGCACGCTCGGTTACGACCCATTTATTTCCGTCTCGAATGCCTGGGGGCTCAGCCGTGAAGTCGCGCGTGCTTCGGGACTGGATGAAATCGTTGAAACAGCTGACTACATTACGGTTCATGCACCGCTGAATGAAAAAACGGTTAATCTCATTAGTGCGGAGCATTTTGCGCGCATGAAGCCAGGAGTGCGACTGTTGAATTTTGCACGCGGACCGATTGTCAATGAGCAAGCTGTTGTACAAGCGCTGGATAATGGTATCTGTTCGTGTTACGTTACAGACTTTGTCGACGCAGAATTAGCCCATCACCCGAAAGTACTCCCGGTTCCCCACTTGGGGGCATCCACCCCTGAGGCAGAGGATAATTGTGCCGTGATGGCCGCCGAGCAGCTCCGGGCCTATCTTGAGTGTGGGAATGTTGAGAATTCAGTGAATTTTCCAAGTGTCCGATTACCGCTTCGTCCAGAGAGGCATCGGATTCAAATTGTAAACCGGAATGAGCCGCGTATGCTGAGTCAGTTTGCGAACATCTTGGCAGGTACAGGCCAAAACATTGATAATCTTGTGAATAAGGGACGAGGTGCTCTGGCCTATAACGTGATTGATGTCAGCGGCTCGATCCCCGATTCTGTGCTTAAAAGTCTGGAAGCTATTGATGGTGTCATTCGGATACGCACGATTTTGCCTCTGTGAGGATGGCCTTCCCGGATCTTGGACCGAACGTAGCGCGCAAAGAGAAACCACGCATGATGCGGTGGGCGCGGTGGGCGCTCACAAGATTGGGCTGGCGTATTGAGGGGACGGTCCCCGACCTCAAAAAGTTCGTTGTGATTGGGGCGTACCATACCTCGAACTGGGATTTTTTTGTCGCCATGGCCGTCATGTTTGCTCTGGATATGGAGGGATCCTGGATCGCAAAGCATACGATCTTTCGCTGGCCGTTTGGTCCCATACTTCGTGCATGCGGAGGCAATCCAGTGAATCGGCAGCAGCACCATGGGATGGTTCAGGGAGTCATTGAGCTTTTCAGAGAGCGCGAAAAATTTATTTTTGCGATCACCCCTGAGGGCACACGTAGCCGGGTAGAACACTGGAAAACAGGGTTCTACCACATTGCAAGGGGGGCGCAGGTCGTCATTGTGCCTGCCTACTTCGATTACCCCGGCCGCATGGTAGGATTTGGTCCCCCTCTTGAGCCCACTGGAGATGTCGAGGGAGATATTGCTGCCTTGCAACGGTTTTATGAACCGTATAAAAAAACAGCGGCCCGGCCCGACAGGGCTTAGGGGAAAATCCCACTTCGCAGATATCCCTGTGCAATTTTATCGATTGCGTTTATGAAGGCGCCTGTGCGCAGATCAAGATTATGGCCGCGGGATTTTTCATGAATTTCATGATACGCGCCTACCATCGTGTCTTCTAACCCTGAATCAACGAGATCAGCTTCACTTGCCCCGAATGCCAGACTAGACTCAATACCCGAAATAGTTTCTGAATCAAACTTTTTCCCGACGAGTCCCTGCACGGTTTCCAGTATTTGCAGCGCATTGTGGGCTTCTCTACGCCGGCTCATGCGGCCGTGCCGCACATGAGATAGGTTACGGAGCCACTCGAAGTAGGAAACCGTCACTCCACCCGCATTCAGGTAGACATCGGGGATAACTAGCACTCCATTCTCAATCAGCCATTGGTCGGCAGAAGAAGTGATGGGGCCGTTGGCAGCCTCCGCTATAATTTTGGCTTGGATCCGGCTCACATTATTGCTTCGAATTTGGCTCTCCAAGGCTGCTGGAACAAGAATATCACACTCCAACTCAAGGACTTTGGAGGAATCGGTAAAGTTCTGTGCCCCGGGGAAGTTGAGGATTGACTTTGTCTCCTTGCGATGCGAAACAATATCTTCCAAGAGAAATCCTTCGGGATTATACACTCCTCCTTCATATTCTGCAATTCCAATAACCTTTGCACCTGCCTGCTCAAGGTAAAGGGCAGTATGGTAGCCAACATTTCCCAGCCCCTGAATGACGACGCTTTTTCCCTCTACCCCGACACTAAGTCCAAGTGCGTGCATATCCTCTTCAATGTTGCATGCCTCACGGATTCCAAAGAAGACCCCACGACCAGTGGCCTCTGTGCGTCCACGAACACCTCCCATCCCAACCGGTTTTCCTGTCACGCATGCAAGTGCATCCAGCGGATTATCTGCTATGGAACGGTACGTATCAAAAATCCAACTCATTTCGATACTGCTTGTACCGTAGTCTGGAGCAGGCACATCTATACCAGGACCTATAAAATTTTTCTTCGACAACTCAAAGGTATAGCGTCGCGTGATCCGCTCCAGCTCAGATTGAGAATAGTTTTGTCGATCAATGCAGATCCCACCTTTCGCTCCGCCATACGGTACATCTACGATCGCACATTTATAGGACATGAGAGCTGCCAGTGCCATGACCTCGTCTGCATTGACGGAAGGGGCATAACGGATCCCGCCTTTTGTCGGCTGCATGTGATGACTGTGTTCAGCGCGGTATGCATCGATCACATCAATACTCCCATCATCCCGTAGGAGCGGAAAGCTCATATGATAGACGCTATTGCAATTCTGAATTTGTTCAAGCAGTCCTGAAGGGTGATCGGTGTATTGTGCAGCGCGGGCAAACATCTTGTTGACCTCAGCAAAGAAAGAAGTTTGATGCATCGATTTGGGGGCAATGATTTAAGTGGAAACGCTTTTAGCATTCGCTAATTTAATGCCGACAACATTTAATTGTATTTGGATGGGACTCTATCAGGGAGGTTATCGCGAAATTAATCATGGTAGGGGAAATTAACAAGCGCAGACGTCTGCATACTTCGGATGCGGTATACCCGATCCTCCAGAAGGAGAACCTGCCGGCGGTGAATCGTTTGAGGTCTAATGAAAAAACGATTCTGAATCTGCGAAAAATTGTACCTTCGTCTGAGGACAGGATAGAAATAGCGAGTGCCCCCCCCCCATTTTTTCAATGACATTAAGCTTTGTAGATGTTCATTGTAAGTACTCGTATCGCGATCAAGATGGTGGCCAGCTTGGCGTTCGCTGCGGGCATGTTGTCACCGGCAGAGGCCAGACAAACCATACATCTTGCTACGCACGCCATTGCCCTCAGGGAGAACGGTGGCACCTTCAAGCAGCAGGTGCGGTTGAGTGCTAATGCGCCGCCGAATGCGGATGTCACGGTGCAGGTGGTCAGTGGGGATGCTTCGGTGGTGACCGTGCACCCGGAGATGCTCTCGTTTACCGTAGATAACTACAGAACTTGGCAGGAAGTGACGTACACCGCAGTCGACGACAACATACTCAATGCTCCTCCGGCACATCGTGTAACGACGGTCACATTTACCGCAAGCGGAGGGAACTACACCGGATTCAGCACCGTGGCGCGCGTTTGGGCAGCCGATGATGAGCCCATTCCATTCACCGTCAATGAAGGCCGATCGTACACATACCAGACAACCCTTTTTGCAAGCCAAGGCTGCACGCCAGAAGTAATAAGCCATATCAGTTCCGATCCCAGTATTCTCACCGTTGAGCCGCCGATGCTGACATGGACCGAAGAGAATACGGGGACGGCGCAATCTTGGACAGTTACACTTCACGACAATGATGATCTCGGGGATCGCCGCGTCACGCTTCGGAGACAGATCACGCGAAACGACAGCGGCCGTCACTATCGTCCCTGTGATGACGGACCGGGTGCTCAGGACATCATCTTCACCGTCAAGGATAACGACGACCACCCGATGTTGGTGACGCTAGGTCCGGCGTCTCCGCCGGTGATATCCGAGCGCGGAGGCAGCGCGGAGGCTTCCTTGACGACCGCGGGAGGATTCAATGAGAGATCCGTACGAGTTGAAGTGACTCTCAGTGGCACGGCAGATCCGGGCAGCGACTACCGAGTTGAGATGTCGGTTGACGGGAGTCACTGGGATATTTCACCCATCGTGTTTGTAGATGGGAAGCGTCAAGTTCAGCCCGTCCTGTACGAACGGAACCAGAAGCTGCGGGTGATTGCACTTCCAGACGCGCGGATGGAGGAGGACGAGACGGTAACATTGTCGCTGGACGGCTGGTCGCGTATTCCGAACACGGTGTCCCCCTCGCAGATCACGGTCAGCGGCACTACGACGGTGACCATCCAGGCCCCGACGTTCAATCGTAATCCCACGGTAACCGCTACCTGCGGCCTGTGCATTGTAGTGCCTGGTGGCGAGGTACACCTGGAGTCCAGAGCATTTGACCCAGACGGCGACCCGCTGAACTATGCCTGGAGCGCAACTGAAGGCAACTTCAGCGGACCAACCGATGAATCAACGGCTCGTTGGACAGCTCCGCAGGAGACAGGTTCTTCGCCGATCCAGATTCAGGTTTCCGACGGATACGGCGGCTTCGCAACAGCTACGGTCGTGGTTAAGGTTGTCAACAGTCCACCGATAGTGACCGCTTCGTGCGACCCATGCGTGGTACCCCGTGGAGGTGAAGTACGTTTGAGCGTGACGGCCCGAGATCCATTCGCCGATCCACTGGACTATGCCTGGAGTGCCCAAGATGGAACGTTTGCGGGACTAGTGACTCGTAGCACGGCACGTTGGACAGCACCCGCGGAGCTGGGGCATTTCACGATCCAGATCCGCGTCTCTGACCGACTGGGTGCAACGACATCGGCCGAGGTTGAGGTTGAAGTGGTCAACCGCCCGCCGGTGTTCATGCAGTCGGTCTATAACCTTGTTTTACCGGAGAATGAGGACGGACGCATGCATCCGGTTGATCTAGGACGAGTGATCGCCGAAGACCCGGACGGCGATATCCTGACGTACGGGATAGCGTCCGGTGACCGGGAACGCTTTTCGGTGGGTGCACAAGATGGCGTGGCGCATTATGTAGGTCAGGGAGAAAACTTTGAGACGGAGCCGAACCGGTTCGAGTTAACAGTGCATGCGTACGATGAGTTTGAAGCCGAAGCACAGGTCCAGGTGGTGGTCAACGTCCTAGATGTGAACGAACTCCCCCAGGTTACGGTCTCGTGTGATCCGTGCGTGGTGCCTCGTGGCGGCGAGTCCCACCTAATGGCGGAGGTATCGGATCCAGACGGCGATGTTCCGAGTTACACTTGGAGTGCCTCGAAGGGTAGCTTTATTGGACGGACGAACGAAGCGTTCTCGCGGTGGCGGGCACCTCAGGAACTGGGGAGGTTCACGGTCCGAGTTGTCATTGACGATGGCCGGAACGGCTCAGCGTCGGCCGAGGTTGAGATCACGGTGGTCAATCGTAGACCAGTATTTGAACAGACGGTTTACCGCTTTGAGTTGCTGGAGAACCAGGGCGGTCGGGAGCATCCGGTTGAACTCGGCCGGGTTGTAGCCAAAGACCCTGACGGAGACCCGTTGACCTATGAGGCAGTGTCCGGTGACCGGGAACGCTTTTTGGTAGGGGTACAAGACGGCGTGATTCATTACGCGGGTCGGGGAGAAAATTTTGAGGCAGAACCAAACCGGTTCGAGTTGACAGTGAGTGCCGGGGATAACGCCGGAGGAAACGCGCACACGGAGGTAGTCATTGATGTGGCGGATGTGAATGAACATCCCGTTGCAGTGGATGACGATGTCAGAACTGTCGAGGACCAGGCAGTCACCGTGGATGTGCTTGCGAACGACACGGATCCCGACGGTGACATCCTATATGTTGAGACTGTATCGGCGGCCTCCCATGGAATGGTGTACCTCGCACAGGACGGCAGCATGACGTACACGCCCGCCGCAAACTTCCATGGTGTTGACATGTTTAGCTATGTTGTATCGGACGGTGAAGGCCTCACAGCGACGGCGAAGGTTCAGGTGACCGTGTTGCCAGTCAACGATGCGCCCATTGCAATTGGAGCCATCCCGGATCAGATGCTTGACGAGGGAGGAGCATCGGTTGATGTAGATCTGTCGCCATTTTTCGGTGATGTAGATGGCGACGTGCTGACCTACGCTGCGCAGACGTCCGACCCGGAGATTGTCAAAGTCGTGACAGTGGGAACACTTTTGACGTTGATTCCGGGCCTGTACGGGTCCGTGACGGTGACGGTGACGGTCGAGGATCTTGGAGGGCTCTATGCGACGCAGATCTTCCGGGTCGGTGTGAGTGACCGACCGCAACGTGCGGTCCTGGAGAATCTGCTGGCCGCCACGGCCCGCAACCATCTTGCAAGCGTGCGGATGGCACTTGGACAACGGATCGGGACAAACCGGTGCGAGACATCCCGTCTCTCGGTGCGGGGACGATCCGTGCCGCTGGGATGGGAGGCAGCGACAGCGATACTGGGAGACGTCGGGGAGCGTGCACGTGCGACCGCACTGGACTTGGGACAAGGAATGGATAAAGAGTCCCCGACCGGCATAGATCTGTTGACGGTGTCGGGCGCACAGGCACGACTTGGGGGGAGGGGAATCTGGGATACAGTCAATCAGACGGAGTTTCTTCTGTCATGGGGCGGCCAAGATCGGTGTCGCGGACGCTGGTCCGTGTGGGGCCAGGGGGACGCGCAGCGGTTTGAGGGGACGCCAACCGTGCAGGGCTATGCCTCCGGCTATGACGCCGGCCTCTGGATCGGCTATGTTGGGATGGATACCGGGGTTGGCGAGCACTGGCTTGTGGGCGTGGCCCTGTCACGGAGCAAGAGTGTTGGCGACTGGCACGCAGGCACATCGAACGGAGAGCTTACGCAGACCATGGACGCAATTTATCCGTACCTGCGCTGGCGCGGCGGGGCCACGTCGGTCTGGGTTTCGGTAGGTGCGGGAAGGGGGGATGCCAAGAACCTGCGGGAGCGGGGGCGACTTGGCACGAGCAGCCTGGATCTCCGGCTCGGCCTCGTCGAGCTCCGGCAGCGCTTTGGGGCACCGGGCGGCGTGGATTTCAGTCTCCTCGGAGATGCCGCGTGGGCCGCGCTCCAGACCGGAGACGGGAAAGAAACATTGGACGGCCAGGATGTTCGGGTCCATCAGATCCGGATTGGAGCTGATCTGTCATTGACCGCGCAGCTTGGCAGAGTTGCGCTGATGCCGTTCGGGAATGTATATGCGCGACGAGACGGAGGTACAGGCCAGGTGGGGTCCGGAATTGAGGTAGCCACAGGACTGCGGACTATGTTCGGCATCTTGCGTCTTGACGCACAAGCCCGCATGCTCGCACTGCACTCAGCGACAGGCTACGGCGAACAGGGGGCAGCGCTCACGCTCACCGTGGGACGGCAGGGCGGCGAGGGCTTTTCGCTGTCCGTCTCGCCACGGTGGGGCGACGCGGCTATTAGTACTGGCGCACTCTGGACTACTCCGCTCGGCGGCGGTCCGCAGAACGGCCGCTACTCGGAGACAGCCCCTCACGCGCTGGATATGCGCGGCAGCTACGGTATTAAGCTGCTCGGTGGTCAGAGATTGAATCTCAGCGGTCGCTACAGTAACGTGACCGGCATCGGCATCGACCTGCGCATTGACATGTCAGGAGAACCTCAAATCCGAAAAAATAACTACTTACCCCCACATATGTCCGTAAAGGAACGGTGACTCGGTTGGATGCGCTACAACGGAAAGAGTGATGGAATTCGTTCATCAACTGATGTGACGTTGGGCGCAAGCTCTCGTGAGAACGATGTATCTGCTCGCTACTTTGAATATTGACCGCAACAGGTTGCTCGCAGGTCGGAATTAGGACAGCATAGCTCGGGTAGCTTTCGCTATTATTATATGTGCATTATCTTCGGGCAGGGACTATCAATTGCTGTAGCAGTTGGAGCTTACGATTCATTGATTTGCCAAGATGATGAACCCAGCCAACCAAGATTATCTGAAAGTGTTATTTTTGGTTCGGAAAGACACCGTTGTAGGTACGACTACAGATATTGCTCGCGCAATGAATACGTCAGCCGTATAGGAGACAGACATGATCAAGCGCTTGGATCCAATGAAGCTGATAGTGCACGAGTCCTATAGGGGGTAAGTTCACAGAAGTCAGAAAAAAAATGCCTTGGAAATTCTTCGTCATCACCGACTCCCGGAAACCTATCTCGGAGAAATTCTTGGTTACTCTTGGGAAAAGATGCATGATGACGGGAAACATATGGAGCATCATATCTGCGAGGATCTTGAAGAGCGAATAGATAGATGCTCTGTTGGGGAACCTAACCCATGATCCGCATGGGCGTTCAATTTCGACACAGGATCTCAAGAAGGTTCGTACTGATCAGCTGCTGGCAATACATTACCTTTCGGATACAGATACAAATTTATTAGGGCTTGTTAGAAGATATTGGACTACTGCAAGGATGTAAGCAGGGTCCGTATTGTTAGATGAAGAGGAATGGAATGATCATTAGAGTTGAGAATCGGGGGGAAGCGTTGTTATGGGGGGTGTTCGGTTCAAAAAAGAATTATCTGCTAAAACAAACAGCCTGATTACATGAGTGGGACCGTCCTGATCAATATTGTTTTGGTAATTGCATTGGCGATTGGATCACAGTGGTTGGGATGGCGAATTCGTGTTCCGTCCATTCTTCTTCTGCTGATTGTGGGTTTTTTGGCAGGTCCAGTGACGCAGATCCTGCCTCCCGAGCAGTTGCAGGGTGAATGGGTGTTTGCCTTTGTGTCATTGGCCATCGGGATTATCCTGTTTGAGGGAGGACTGAACCTGAGATTATCGGAGCTTAGGGGGGTGGGGCAGGCAGTGTTTAATCTGGTAACCGTTGGCGTTGCGGTTACGGCAGTTCTCGCTACGATCGCTGCCCGCTATGTGCTTGAGATGCCATGGGAAATCGCAGTCGTGCTTGGAGCGATCCTCACCGTTACGGGCCCCACGGTCATATTGCCTCTCATTAGACATGTGCGCCCCAGCGGCCGGGTAAATGCCATTGCAAAATGGGAAGGAATCACTATTGACCCCGTGGGTGCGATTGTTGCAGTTCTGGTTCTTGAGGCCGTAATCGTGATGCACGAGCATGCTGCAAATGGCGGGAGAGATGGAATGCTAGCACCAATCTTCCCCTCCCTTGAAGCGCTCATGACGATAGCAGCCGTGAGTATCGGGGTGAGTCTTTTAGGCGGTGCACTCATGCTCTTTCTACTTCGTCGCCACCTTGTACCGGATTATTTGCAGAGCTCTTTTGCTCTGACGGTCGTTGTCGTGGTCTTTGCACTGTCCAACAGCCTGCATGAAGAATCCGGGCTGTTTTCTGTGACCATTATGGGGGTTTTTCTTGCGAATCAGTCGTATGTGAATGTCCGTAGCATCACCAAATTCAAAGAAGATCTACAGTCGCTTCTCATCGGTTGCCTATTCATTTTATTGAGTGCCCGTCTTGACTTTGATGCACTGACCTATTTTGATGCTCGCGCTTTCATTTTTCTGGGGATCCTGATTGTTGTCGTGCGTCCTGTAGCCGTAGTACTTTCCAGCCTCCGCACCAAGCTCAATTGGAAAGAGCAGGGGTTCATTGCGTGGCTTGCACCCCGTGGGATTGTGGCGGCAGCCGTAGCCTCTCTCTTCTCGGTTCGTCTTGAAGCGGTGTATGGTGCAGATGCTGCAGGGCCGCTGGTACCTATTGTCTATATGGTGATTATCGGTACCGTGACGGTATACGGATTGACGCTGCAGCCGGTGGCTCGCTTGCTTGGAATGGCAGACACGAATCCACAGGGGATCTTGTTTCTAGGGGCCAAGACATGGGTACAGCGCATTGCGAAAGCTGTCCAGGAACAGGGGATTGCGGTGCTTTTGATTGATGCCAATGAACGAAATATTGAGCAGGCCCAGGATCAGGGACTGCCCGCGGTCGTCGCCGACGCACTCGAGGAGCAGGTGCCTGACGAATTGGATTTAAGTGGTATCCGGCGGTTCATGGCACTTACGGCCAATGATGATACGAACTCTCTGGCTGCACTTCGCTTCAAGGAAGTCTTCGGCAGTGTAGAGGTTTATCAGCCCGCAGGTCCTCCCCTGCGCCCAGAAGCATCACTGGTTCGGGTTCCTTCTCACATGCGCGGGCGGTCTTTATTTGGAGGGGTTTATACCGCATATGACCTAGAGCGTCGCTTTGAGGCCGGAGGAGCAATCCGCACGTTTGGAATTACTGAGCCGGGATCCTATGAAGCGCTGGAGGAAAAATATGGGCGCGAGTTGCTCCTTCTTTTCGTTGTTCGAGGATCGAATCTTCTGATTCATTCAGAGGAAAAGGATCTGACTCCGCAAATGGGAGACACGGTGATCATGATGCTCCCTCCGTTCCATATTGATGGAGATATGGAAGACACTACAATCTTCGATGACCTGGTGGATCATGCGATTGTCACTGACCATATCCTTTCAGTGACCCCGGAACAATTGATATCAGGTGTTGCCAAATTACTGAGTCAGCGGGTACCTGAGTCTGCCGACCGATTAGCTGAAGGATTGGCGGAAGGGTTGAAGGAGGAAGCCTCTATTTTGACACCGGGAGTTGCACTGTTCCACATGCGGCTCAGTAAAATTTCTCGCAGCGAACTAGTCATCGTAAGGTGCGGGGTTCCGCTTGAATTGCCTCAGACGAACGATGCCATCGAAGCACTTGCTTTCTTTGTGACTCCCGAAGATGATCCGGCACAACACCTTCGCGTGCAGGCACATCTGGCCGGGCGCCTTGGCCGTCGCTCCCTTTTACCTGCCTGGCGTGAGGCCGCAGACGAGGAGGAGTTGCGGGCAATGCTGCGTGCCATCAAGTTTGAGCCCGTGTTCGGTTAGGCCGTTGGGCAACAACTGCTATACAATGGTATTTGATAAGTTTTTCGCAAGGATGTTCTGAGAATGGTTTTTCCTGATGCAACCACCGGGATCATTGCCATTCTAGGGCACCCGGTTCACTATTCATTATCGCCGGTCATTCACAACACGGCACTTCAGAAGCAAGGATTGAATTATGTCTATGTGGCCATAGATCTCGCACCAGACAGGGTGTCGCAGGCTGTTCGGGGTTTGAATGCCCTTGGTTTTGCCGGTGCGAATGTGACCATCCCCCACAAGCAGGCCGTTCTCCCTCATATGGATTCTCTTTCTGATACGGCCAGGGCTATTGGGGCAGTGAATACAATCGTCTGCAAAGAGAATCAGCTCTACGGGGACAATACAGATATTGAGGGATTTTTAGCTCCTCTTAAAGACCTAGAGATACACGGAGCCCCGATGACGCTTCTTGGTGCAGGTGGTGCTGCGCGGGCAGCCGCCTATGGCTTGCTGAGAGATTACAGTCCCAATCCATTAACATTGGTCGCACGCAGAGTTGGTCAGGCAGAAAACTTGGCCAATGATTTTTCTTCATTTGGCGCTCATCTGGAGGTATGTGATTTTGATTCAGCATCAAGGTATATTAGGGAAAGCCGTTTGATTGTAAATTGTACACCTATAGGCATGTACCCAAACGTACAGGAAACTCCTTGGGAACAGAAAGAAGATTTTGTCCCAGGGCAGATCGTCTATGATCTGGTCTATCGTCCATACCGCACTCGATTGCTCCAAGAGGCCGCCAACCGCGGATCAGTGACCATCGGGGGGCTTACGATGTTGATTGAGCAAGCTGCCGCTGCATACAGGCAGTGGACAGACCGGGAAATGCCAGTTGATGTTGTACATGACACCTTGGCAAAATTGTTTACCACTTAATGCGCCGGAAAATGTTTTTTCGTCATTCGCTAACACTGTTCATCCTCGTACTTTTTATTGCTTGTCCCGCGGTGGCCCAGGTCACGGGACTGGGAAGTACAACATTTAAAAATTCAGGTTCGATGCAGGCGCAGGAGGAGTTTTCGAGAGGCCTCTTGCTATTGCACAGCTTTGAGTATGTCGATGCCCGGGAGGCGTTCGCAGAGGCTCGCAAGATTGATCCTGATTTTGCAATGGCATACTGGGGAGAAGCCATGACTCATAATCATCCAATCTGGATGCAGCAGGATGCGGAGGATGGTCGTAGCGTGCTGTTGGAGCTTGCCCCGGATCTGGAGGGCCGACTGGAAAAGGCACCCACAGAACGTGAGAAGGAATACCTCCTTGCAGTTGAGGCTTTGTACTTCGGCGAAGGAGACAAAAAAGCACGGGATTTTGCCTATGAAAAGAAGATGAGCGTACTGGCGGCCAAATATCCAAAAGATCTGGAGGCGGCGGCATTTCACGCATTGTCAATTCTAGGGTTGGCGCACGATGGGCGGGATTTTAGGTTATATATGCGTGCCGCTGCGATTGCCGAAGAGGTTTTTGCCAAGAATCCGCTACATCCGGGAGCTGCACACTATCTGATTCATGCTTATGACGACCCGATTCATGCACCACTTGGGTTGCGTGCTGCGCGCGTGTATGCAGCCATTGCTCCTGAAGCAACGCATGCGCTGCACATGCCATCACATATTTTCACTGCCATGGGAATGTGGCCAGAGATGGCATCGGCGAATGAAGCTTCATTCGCTGCGAGCAATGCGCGTGTGCAACGCAAAGGGCTGAGTGTAAATCAGCGTTCCTTTCATGCGAGGCATTGGCTCGCCTATGCGTACTCACAGCAGGGTCGCTATGCAGAAGCAGAACAGTTGATGCAGGATATGATCAACGATCTGGTAGAGGGCGGAGATCTCAAGTCGACAAGAAGATATACAGTGATGATGATGGCATCTCACCTCGCGGAGACAAAGCAGTGGGATTCGAAGTTTGCCCGGGTAGAGTTTGATCTTGGAGGGATGTCCGCTGTGAGTAAGGCGAATATTCTATTTATCAGGGGAAAGACAGCTTTATCTGATGGTGATGAAGAAAGCGCTCGACAAGCGCTCAAGGCGATCATGGATCTGGACGACAAGGAAGATGTGAGCTTGTTATTGCAGCATCAGCTGAAGGCGGATTTATTGGTGTTGGAGGGGAATCTGGATGAGGCGATTAAGCTTCTCAAGACTGCAGCAAAAATTGAAGAAGACAGGCCGTTGGACTATGGTCCCCCAATGCCTGCGAAGCCAACGTATGAACTCCTCGGTGAATTCCATCTGAAGGCAAATAATGGTGCGGATGCCATGAAAGCGTTTAAAGCTTCTCTAGGAAGAGCTCCCAGACGGTCGCTGTCTCTTATTGGTTTATCTGCAGCAGCAAAGATGGAAGGAGATAAGGGGATATATCAGGAGGCAAAGTCCATGTTGGAGAAGAATTGGAAAAACGCCGATCCGACAGCTGCGAAGATGTTTTCGGTTTCCGACCATTAAAGCATCATCCCAAATCCACCTAAACGGTGCGTCTTGCTGCTCGGATGGGAAGAATTGTTAAGAACGGAAAAACGTTTTCCATTCAATTAATTGCGGCCGGGCAGATCGGAAACTAACTCCCAATCAGAAGAAAGGCAGCTCCCGCCAGCAAGCCCCCGATGATCGGCCCCACGACGGGAATCCATGCATAGCTCCAATCGCTCCCCTCTTTGTTTTTGATCGGGACCAGCGCGTGGACAATGCGTGGGCTGAGATCGCGTGCGGGATTGATCGCGTACCCTGTGGTTCCACCTAACGTCAGCCCAATAGCCAAAACGACAATTCCGACGGGGATGGCATCCAGTGCACCAAGGCCCACATCCGGCTCTACAAGGTAGAGTACAGCGAACACGAGTACGAACGTGGCGATGATCTCGCTCAAGAGGTTTGAGGCATAGTTTCGAATTGCTGGAGCCGTGCAGAAAACCGCCCGCTTTACGTCCGCATCCTCGGTGACATCAAAGTGATCCCGATAGTGTAGCCATACCAGAAATGCACCCAGGGCACCTCCCAAAAACTGTGCAGCAAGGTACAAGGGAACAGAATTCCACGAGAACTCGCCCGCAAGTGCAAGTCCAAGAGTTACTGCGGGGTTGATATGCGCACCGCTGTACTTGGCGACAATAAACACCGCGATGAAGACGGCGACTCCCCAGCCAAAATTGATCGCAAGCCAACCGGCGCCTTGGCCCTTGGTCTTTTTAAGTATCACGTTGGCAACGACGGCGTTTCCGAGAAGGAGCAGGATGGTCGTTCCAATCAGTTCTCCGATAAATGGACTCATGTTTCAGGATTTGGTTAAGATTTCCGGGCCCAATCTTTTGAGCGGTCAACTGCTTTTGCCCAGACCTCCATCTGTTCCAATGCGGTTGAGCGGGGCATTTGGGGTTCAAAGGTCTGATCAATCTGCCATAACTTACTAATCGTATCTGTATCCGGCCATTGCCCCACGGCGATTCCGGCTAGATAGGCTGCTCCCAAGGCTGTGGTCTCGCGTACGACAGGTCGAATCACGGGGACTCCGAGGATGTCTGCCTGAAACTGCATCAGCAGATCATTTGCAGTTGCCCCTCCATCCACACGCACCTCTTTCAGGTTTACACCTGCATCTGCTTCCATGGCCTTAATCACATCTGCGCTTTGGTATGCGATGCTTTCGAGTGCTGCACGGGCAATATGAGCGGCACTGCTTCCGCGCGTCAATCCTGTGATGGTCCCACGCGCGTAGGGATCCCAGTGTGGAGCCCCCAATCCTGTGAATGCGGGGACAATCGTGACTCCACCGTTATCGCTTACCTGTGAGGCGAGCGCCTCAATGTCCGAGGATGAGTGAATGATTCCGAGTTCATCTCTGAGCCACTGAACGACTGCACCACCGACGAAAACACTCCCTTCAAGAGCATACTGACTGTGATTCCCCAATTGCCATGCTACGGTGGTGAGGAGCCGATTTGTGGAGGGGACGGCATCTTCGCCCGTGTTCATAAGCAAAAAACAGCCGGTGCCATAGGTATTTTTTACCATACCAGGTTTTGTACACACCTGCCCGAAGAGTGCTGCCTGCTGGTCACCGGCGACTCCCGAAACAGGAATCGGAGCTCCCAAAAAATCTGTTTCTCCAAGGACGCCACTTGACGGGACGATAGAGGGCAGGATTTCGATTGGAATGTCCAGAAGTGTACAGAGTTCTTCATCCCAGTCGTGGTGGTGGATATTGCAGAGCAGGGTTCGGCTTGCATTCGAGACATCGGTACAGTATTGCTGGCCACCGGTCAGATTCCAGATCAGCCAGGTATCGATCGTACCGACACACAAACGCCCGGCTGCCGCCATGTCCCGGGCATTGGGCACATGATCCAGGAGCCATTTGATTTTCGTCCCGGAGAAATAGGCATCCAGTATCAGACCCGTACGCGCCTGGAATAAATCTGCATGCCCTGTCGAGCGTAATTGATCACATTCTTCGGCGGTGCGCCGATCTTGCCATACGATGGCATTGTGGATTGGCTGGCCAGTTGTCTTGTCCCACATCACCGTGGTTTCGCGCTGATTGGTGATGCCGATGGCTTTTATGTCCTCGGAGAGCAGGCCGCATTCTTGCAGGGCCTGCTTGGCTACCGACAGCTGCGATTGCCAGATTTCGTTTGGGTTATGCTCAACCCATCCGGGCTGTGGATAGATCTGGGGGAACTCCTGTTGGGCCATTCCGACGATTGATCCATCTTGGTCGAAAATGATTGCGCGCGAGCTTGTGGTTCCCTGATCCAGTGCGAGGATGTAAGACATGTATAAAGAAAGTGGATAATCCCCGAAATATACTACGGAATGCAACCCGGTACACAGCCGATCGTAGTCAACAGAGGCCATCCCGCTATTGAATGGATACTCTGACCGTTATCACAGCAATCGCACTGCTCTTAATTGCCATCGGCATTGGGCATAAGGAGAACGGCTCTTGGGCAATCCTGGCTGGTTTTGCCCTGGCAGCCGGTGCTGTGATTGCGAGGCTCTGGTCAGGGGGAGGAGTGCTGCAGGTCGGAATTGAACTGCTTCGTGATACCGGGATCAGTTTACTTCTGGCTGCAACGTATATGGGAGTTAGAAAACTGGCAGACAGCGCACGCCCCTTTGTCATTTTGGGAGTGGTTTCTCTAATTCTGTCGGGATTGCTTTTTGGTGCCAGATTCTTGTGGCAGTCAATTTGGGACCGGGATATGCAGTCTATTCTGGTAGAATTGGGGCCTGACGATTCGATCGGTGAGGTAGAAGGAATCCTGAATCGCTTTGCACGGACATGGGAGCGTGCATTTCCCACGGTTACACTCTCCGAGGATGTCGATTTGGCCCAGGTGTACCTTGTTCAGGTATCGCCACGCCACATCAGATCCGTGATGGATGCACTTCGGGCAGATTCTGAGAATGTTGACCATGTGGAACTCAATATTGATGTACATCTCTCACTTCCTTCGTCGGATCGAATGCCAGATCAATCCTCCAGGGCGGTTATAGAGGATGATCCGTATGTAGGCCTACAATGGGGATTGGACGCGGTTCAAGCACATGAAGCCCATGCAGTATTGGAAAATGCCAATCCCGTTCGCAAAGCCCGTGTGGCAATCTTGGATACGGGGGTGGAATCAATGCACGAGGATTTACAGGCCGTTTATGTTGAAGGGGTTAAGGACGATGCTCACGGCCACGGGACACACTGCGCGGGGCTTGCCGGTGCAGTGACCAATAACGGTCTTGGGGTTGCTTCGCTGAACTGGGAAGGGCGCTTTATAAATGTGCTGGGATTCCGGGCGCTCTCTGAAAATGGTCAGGGCTCAATAGAGCAGATTGCTCAGGCAATCATCGACGCGACCAAAGCCCAGACGGATATTATTTCGATGTCCTTAGGAAGCAAATCAGAGGCACAACCGCGAGTGCTGGTCAATGCTGTGGAATACGCATTGGATCGGGGAGTGATAATTGCTGCGTCAGCGGGGAATGCCAACGAAGATGCCATTGACCATTTCCCGTCGAATATTGAGGGTGTAATTGCAGTTGCTGCTGTGGATCAGGATCTTACCAGAGCCGAGTTTTCCAACATGGTCGGGAATCTCACGCGTCCGCTTGCAGCCCCAGGGGTCGATCTCTATTCCTCTTTTCTTGACGGGCAATACAAGTCGATGAGTGGGACCTCAATGGCAACTCCCGTCGTCGCAGGTTTGATGGGGGTAATGCGATCTATGAATCCCGAGCTTACACCAGAAGAGGCGTACACGATCCTACATGAAACCGGCACGGAAATCCCCGATACTCCCGTGGTCGGTCGTCTCATGAATGCCGAAGCCGCCCTGAAGAGTGCGATGGGGATCGGGTCATAGAGCTACTTCTACGACCATATCAATTTCTACGGCGATCCCGATTGGAAGAGAATTCATCCCGACTGCTGCCCGTGCGTGTCTTCCGATCTCAGGGCCGAAGACCTCTACTAGGAGATCGGAACATCCGTTGATAACATTTGGGTGATCGGTAAATTCAGCGGTTGCGTTCACCATACCATTGACTTTCACAATCCGGGTAACGCGGCTCAAATCCCCAATCTCCTGTTTGAGGGAAGCCAGAAGTAAAATTGCCGTTTGCCGCGCTGCCACGTAGCCTTCCAAGAGCGTAAGATCTTGCCCAAGTTTTCCTGTGATGTAGGTGCCGTCTGGCAAATAGGGCCCATGCCCCGCCAGAAATACCAGGTTGCCGGTTTGCACGGCACGCACATAGTTGGCAAAAGGGGAGGGCGGTGGGGCAAGTTGAATGCCCAGTGAATCCAAGCGCTCTTCCGGGCTTAAGCCTTGCGCTTGGACGTTGCCGACGGTCCCAGCGAAGAGGAAAATGACAAAAATGGTGTAGAATCGGATGTGCATGGGATGAGATGTGGTGAGTGTTCGATGAGTTGGTAGTTTAAGGGTGTCGTTTGCTTCAAGCGCACTTGAGTCGTTAAGATAACTCCGTTGCAGCAATTCAGGAATCCTGGGACAACACGGCATCAAAATGTTCATCAGATATATTCCCACCACAGATTATCAGTGCCACTCGCTTTCCAGTGAGGCATTTTCTGTATTTCAGAAAACAGGCAACTGTAACCCCCGCAGCCCCTTCGATATTGATACCATGTTCTCGGTAGATCAATCTCATAGCACTGGCGATTTCTTCTTCGGTGGCACTCACCCAGTCGTCGACTAATTCCATGCATAGCGGCAGGGTCAAGGAATCCGCCTCAATGCCACCGGCTGTACCATCGGAAAGTGTTGGCTGCAGAGGTTGTTCGACGATGACTCCAGCCTCTACGGATTTCTGCATGACGTTGGATCGTTCCGCGGAGCAGCCCACAATCATGATCGTCGGGAGATGGGTTTTTAGCACAAGTGCAATGCCACTGATCAGCCCGCCACCACCGACAGAGGCAAAGAGATAGTCAAGTGACTCAATCTGCTTCAGGAGTTCCACAGCTACCGTTCCCTGACCTGCAATGATTTGCAAATCATTATAAGGGGAAATGAAAGCACCTCCTTCACGCTCTGCGATATGACGTGCTTTTTGTTCGGCCTCAATGCCGTCTTTCCCATGGAAGGCTAGGTTGATGTCATGGTCACGGAGCGAGTTCACTTTGTGTTTGGCGGTCGTGGAAGGCAGAAAGATGGTTCCCCCCAACTCAAGTTCACGCAAAACCATAGACATGGCAAGGCCATGATTGCCGGTAGACGCTCCGATGACCGGAGGCGGAGATACTCCGAGAGACAAGAGCTTATTCAGTGCCCCTCGATACTTGAATGATCCGGTATGCTGCTCATTCTCAAGCTTCAGATAAACATCTGCTCCGCTACTTCTCGCCAGTGCGTCCGATTGGAGGACAGGAGTTTGGATAACGCCACCCTTCAGCTCGACGGCGGCATCCATCACGTATCTGTAGGCTCGCCAATGGGGTGTTTGCTGAGTCATAGACTGAACGGGAACCCCTGCCGCATGATTTTGCAGGTATTCTTTCCTCACGAGTGCTGGGAATCGTTCAATCGCGTATCTGAGGGCTGTTCTGGGAAGGTGTACGGTGGGGTTATTCAAAAATTCGACGAGCACAGATTCATCCCGTTTTCCGACTTCACGGAGCATCCAGCCACTGGCTTTATGGATCAGGTCCTCTGGGTCACCCGAAAGCAAGTCTGCGAGAGCCAGTGTATCGTTGAGTTGGTCACGCTTGATGAAATAGTACGTGGACACTATCGCAATTCGACGCTCCCATAGATTTTTGCTGCGGGCAAACAAATACAATAAGGTTCGTGGGCGCTTGAACAGGTATGGTCCCAAGATCTTGTGGCAGCTGGTATCAACCAAGTCCCAGTTGTTAATGAAGGGGAGATGTTCCAGATATGCATGGTACACGGCATCTTCGTTGCCGTGCTGGAAGGAATGGACGAGAAGACACAGAGCTACAAACCGGTCCTCGTGGTACGGGGAGTGCAATAACAGAGTCATCTCCTCAAGCGGGACCTTCTTCCAGCATCGGGCGACTTTCCGAAGCTCAGGCACCGTAATGCCGCGAAAAATATCTCCCTCCCCGTACTCTCCGGGACCGGTTTTAAAGAAGCCTTGGCTATGTGCCGCCCGAACAGGATCTCCCCTTCCTTCCAACAGAGCCTGAACGTCTCTGGCGGTCATTTGATGGGAACACCTTGTCCCCGAACGCGTGTCCCGATGTTGCCCAATAACAATTGATTTTTATGCATGGCTAAAGAGCTCTTGGAGCGCGCCGAAGCGTACATTCCAGAAGGGTACGATCCCGCTCTCTACAAAATACGCCATTCGGCCGCACATATCATGGCGCAGGCCGTTGTGGAGCGCTTTCCGGATGCAAAGCCGACCATCGGACCACCGATAGAAGATCGTTTCTACTACGACTTCGAAATGGAGCATCCGCCACATGAGGAGGACCTGAACTGGATTGAAGAGCGGATGCGGGCAATCATCAAAGGGCGTCACCGTTTTGAGGTTCGCGAAGTAACGCTGGAGGAAGCCTATAAACTCTTTGAGGACAATCCCTACAAGGTAGAATTGATTGAGGAACTAGCAGCCGAGAATGGAGACACGCGGCTAACCATCTATCAGCACGACTCTTTTGTTGATCTTTGTCGGGGACCTCACATTCCGCATACAGGGTATCTCAAACCCAATGGTATTAAACTATTGTCCATTGCAGGAGCTTATTGGCGAGGGGATGCCAAGCGCACACAACTCACACGGATTTATGGGACGGCGTGGAAAAACCGGACGCAACTGGATGCGTATTTGGAGCGCTTGGAGCAGGCCCGTGCCCGGGATCATCGAGTATTGGGGAAAAAGTTGGAGCTGTTTATGTTCAGCGATAAGGTTGGGCCAGGGCTTCCACTTTGGCTTCCGGCAGGGGCCACACTTCGCAAAACGTTGGTAGATTTCCTGCGTGAAGAGCAGCTTCGGCGTGGTTATGAGCCGGTAATTACCCCGCACATCGGTCATCTTGATCTTTACCGGACCAGTGGCCACTATCCCTATTACAGCGAAAGTCAATTTCCGCCCATGAGTTCACATGGGATGGATGGTTATCTGCTCAAACCCATGAACTGCCCGCACCATATCGAGATCTATGCACACAAGCGACGCAGTTACCGGGAATTACCGGTGCGGCTGGCCGAATTCGGACAGGTCTACCGGTATGAGCAGACGGGAGAGCTTGGCGGTTTGACGCGTGTCCGCGGGTTCACGGTGGATGATGGACACATTTTTTGTCGGCATGACCAAGTGGAAGAGGAGATTCGGGATTCCATTGATCTTGCACTTCGGGTTCTGCGTGCACTGGATTTTAAAGATTTCAGTGTACAGCTGTCGCTACGTGATCCTGAGAACCATGAGAAGTACACCGGCTCGAAAGAGAATTGGGATGAAGCCGAGGATTCCATGCGCAAAGTTGTGCATGAGATGGGGCTTGATGTGCGGGAGGAGCTGGGGGAAGCGGCATTTTATGGACCGAAGGTTGACTTTATGGTCCGTGATGCGCTCAGTCGGCGGTGGCAGTTGGGTACAGTGCAGCTTGATTACAACCTGCCGGAACGTTTTGATCTTTGGTATACGGGAGCAGATGATCAACGCCATCGACCAGCGATGATTCACCGTGCCCCGTTTGGCTCACTGGAGCGGTTTATAGGAGTTTTGGTTGAACATTGTGCGGGTGTATTTCCATTGTGGCTGGCACCAGAACAGGTTCGTGTTCTGTCCATTTCTGATCGCACGGCGGACTATGCCGAAGAAGTGCAAACCAGACTTGAGGCGGAGGGGCTGCGAACCACGGTAGATACCCGAAGTGAGAAGATCGGGTACAAGGTTCGGGAGGCAGAACTGTTGAAAGTGCCCTACATGGTGGTGCTTGGTACTCGTGAAGCAGAAGAGAGCACGATCTCGGTGCGTGCACGCTCCGGCGAAGATCTGGGTGGAATGACACTCGAGGCTTTTCTTGATTTAATTCGAAAAGAGCGCTTCCCTGACATGGACAGCGATCTCTCCTGAGGTGTACTGCAGATGCGTATGCTGCGCTGAATCCGGTTCCCCAGAGTTGGATGGCAGTCTCTAAGTGTTTGATTGGGCACCAGTTGCAGGATAGGTAGCACACCTCTGAAGGGGTTGGGGATTATTACCTTTGTACCTGTCGGATCGGAAACAGAGACACTTGTTAGTCCACTGCATTTTTACACCTACTCCGCAGCCGAATCAATCCCCCCACTTCCTCAGCGCGCGGATTTTGGGCTTCAGGAATCTGGGCCTACCTATCTGTCGGCCTTATTCCACGCAGCCGGCCCCCTGAATAGCAATATTTCGCGTGGTGTCATTTCGCGGGGTTCATCCTGCGCCCTGTCCGGCCTTTTGGCGACAATATGGATCATGAACATCATTAATGCAAAGAACGAGATGTACTCTCCCCAGGCCTCTTCTTCAACGGGAATCAATAAAATCCGATGGGTCCCGATTCCCATCAATACCAACCCAAGAATAAAAAGGCAGATAAACGTGAATTGTACCAAGAACCATATTATGCTTCCGCGCTCGGCCTTCTTAAAGATTGGGAGATACAGGTAGAGGGCAAACGCTAAGGTTATCGTAACGGCTACGCCCCAGAACATGTCCGTTCCAGTGTATTGACCATCAAAAGTGCGCCAGTATTTCCAAAACAATAGCAGAGGAATAACCACAGAGCCTACAAACCTCTTGAAGTGCTTGTTCTGGAAAAACTTGATCATCTTTCTTTTTAGTGTCCTACAGACGTCTATCGTGACTCACCAGAATTTCAAGTATATAGTTTGATCCATCTTCCAGCGAAAATCCTACGAGCCCTGCAATAAGTTACAGTAATCCTAAAACTTGATCAAATCGTTGTGGGTACACCGGTACGTAATCCCCAAAAGTTTTATCGTGGGGCGAGCATGCGCAATCCAACCGGTGGTCAGGCTGATCCGGACCGGGAAGCCCAGGTCGGGGGGTCTTCCAGTCGCTGGTTCAGTGCATTGAAGCATTCCGTGATCCCTGCTTGAATCTGTTCGACGGCTTGCTTAAGGGGAAGGATCGCGAGATCTTTACTTCGCCGGCGACCAAACTCTGCTCCTCCCCGCTTGAGTGAGCGGGAGCTGACCGTGCATCGTAACGGGATGCCGCGAAGATCCGCGTCGGCAAACTTAACGCCAGGGCTCACAGCACGATCATCGTAGAGTATCTCAACCCCGGCAGCGAGCAATTCATGGTAGAGTGTTTCGGCTGCTTCATGGACCTCTCCTTCGCGTCCCAGTGAGACTAGAATTACGTGGTATGGAGCCACCGAAATCGGTAGATCCATCCCGTAATCATCACTGTATTCTTCCGCAACACAGGCCAGCGCACGCCCCACCCCGATTCCATAGGATCCCATCACGATTGGGAATCCTTCTCCATCTTCATCAGTGTAGGTTGCTCCCATGCTGGAACTGTAGCGGGTCCCCAACTGGAAGATATTCCCAACTTCGATGCCACGGACGACCTGCAACGGCTTTCCGTCAATGGGATCGGGAGCACCGTCATAGGCCAGCGCAATCGGGGCGATGACATCCGCGGTAAAATCCCGCCCGTAATTGGCACCCGTGTAATGCCAGTCACGCTCATTTGCCCCGGCAATCAGATTGGTTGATTCAGGAATCAGATCATCGACCACGAGGAGTGCTTTGGTGCGGTCAATATCACACATGGAGGCGTAGCCCGGCACACACCCTGCCGCGATAATTTCTTCTGCCTCAGCAGGGCGGAGCGCCTGTGCCTTGACCGCGTAGCGGAGTTGGAGCTCGTTGATTTCCATGTCCCCACGAACACAGGCGGCGATAAGACGAGGAGGATCTTCTGCACCGAAATTCCCCATGTAGAACACCATTTTCCCAGTCTGGCGCGTGGTAACCCCGCAGAAGTCAGCCACTTTGGCGATGGTGGATTGTCCGGGTGTATGCACACGGGTCAGAGGCTCGGGTGCACCGGCAGGCTCCGGAATTTTTTGAAAACTTGCTACATCCAGGTTGGATGCATACCCGGTCTCCTCGCAAATCGCCAGAGAATCTTCACCAACAGGAGAGATGTACATGAACTCATGTGCCACCTTGCCTCCCATCATCCCAGGATCACTTTGCACAGCGACCAGGTTAAGCCCTAGCCTTGCCCCAATGCGGTGGTAGGCGTCGTAGTGTGCTTCGTATTGAGATTGAAGACCCTCAAAGTCTTTGTCCAGCGTGTAGGAGTCTTTCATAACAAATTCACGTACACGTATGAGTCCTCCTCTGGCGCGCGGCTCGTCCCGAAATTTTGTCTGTATATGGTAGACCATCTGCGGTAATTGCCGGTAGGAGCGGATCTCTGATTTACAAAGGTTAGTCACAACCTCTTCATGGGTCATGGCCAGGACCAATTCCCGTCCTTTACGATCCTGAAACCGCCCCATCTCGTCTCCGATCTCATACCACCGCCCGGACTCCTGCCAAATTTCGGCTGGATGCACGACAGGCATGCACATCTCCTGCCCGCCGATTGCGTCCATCTCTTCACGGAGGATCTGTTCAATCTTGCGCAGAGATCGATGGGCTAGGGGGAGATAGGAGTACAGGCCAGCAGCCAGTTGACGCACATATCCGGCCCGTACAAGCATCTGACTGGATGCTGAATCTGATTCGGAAGGTGCCTCGCGCAGGGTTTGGCCAAAAAACTTCGACAGACGCATGATCAAATAATGATAATTTGATACAAAGTTAAGGCGTGCGATGTCTATGACACCTATTTATGCTCCTTGATGTAAATAATTCAATAAAAATCGAAGGATTGCCAATAATTGCCGGATTCACGGAACCAATTTGCGCATACTTATTTATATTCGATCCAAATAAGTATATTTGTGCAGATCTCCTAATCCAGTCATGGTTCCTTCTCCTCTGACATCTTTTTGTGACGGGTGCACGCTCAAGATCTGTTCTGTATATGGATGTGCACAGGACAGGTTGCGTGATGTTGGCATACGGGAGGGGGCTCACGTGGAGATGCTCAAAAATTCTGACGAACTCATCGTGCGTATTGAAAGTTGCCGAATCGGGCTCCGCCGCGATATGGCTGCAGACGTTCTGGCAGTTCCCGTGAGCCCATGACGCTTCAGGATTTACGCCCTGGCGAATCGGGCAGGATCCTGGGGTTTGAACCCGACGCAGTCATGGACCGCCTGATGGAGATGGGCATGCTCCCCGGTTCAGAAGTCCAAGTCGTGCGTCTGGCACCACTTGGTGATCCGATGGATCTTAAGGTTCGCGGATATCATCTTTCCATCCGAAAGGCCGAGGCAGCCCAGATACGCATATCCAAGTGCGAAGCATAAGTCATCGGGGTTGACGTGTCCTCTTCAACTTCCATCCGCGTTGCCCTAGTTGGTAACCCCAACGTCGGCAAAACCACGCTCTTTAATCGGCTCACCGGCCTGAATCAGCGGATCGCTAATTTTCCAGGAGTCACGGTTGAGCGGAAGTCAGGAAGCCTGACAGGATCACCACATGTTGAAGTGATTGATCTCCCTGGCACGTACAGTCTTACCCCAAGATCCCTGGACGAACGGATTACCTATGAGGTTTTGGTAGGGCGCAGGGACGAAGCACCAGATCTTGTGGTTTGCGTGGTGGATGCCGGTAACCTGGAACGCAACCTCTACGTTGTCAGCCAGGTGATCGACATAGAAATACCAGTGATCTTGGCCCTGAATATGGTGGACGCAGCGGAAGAAAACGGGTTGGTTGTAGATGTACCTGCGCTGGAAACGGAGCTTGGGGTCCCGGTCGTCCCACTCGTTGCCTCCCGGGGTAAGGGAGTTGATGAGCTAAAAAAGCAGATCCTGGATCCTCCCAAACCTGCACAGGGGTATCGATGGACGCTCATGGATGCGGTGGATGCAAAGATTCCAGCTCTGTCCAAGGAGCTGGTTGAGGAAGCTCCGCAAGTCCAGCTTGATCACGGCAGGATGGAAATTTTGCGTGCACTGGCGGAAGACGAAGCATTGGATACATGGCGCCAGATCGCGCCCGGGTTTGTGCGCCACATTGAAGAGCTGCGGAAAGAATTTGCCGAGCGGGGGATTGCATGGAGGCATGCGGAAGTAAGTGGGCGGTACGCATGGCTGGGGCCCATCGTCAATAAGACGGTACGCAGAGTGAAGGGGGCAGCGACGCTCAGTGATCGGATTGATGCAGTCCTAACCCATCAAATTTTTGGCCCCCTGTTCTTCCTAGTCATCCTAGTTGGTATTTTTCAGGCCGTTTTTTCGTGGGCGACGCCCGCCATGGATTTGATTGAAACTGGAATGTCAGCATTGGCGGCAGGGATCCAGTCCGTCCTTCCAGCTGGCTGGGCAACAGATCTCCTGACCGATGGTGTGGTTACCGGAGTAGGCAATGTGGTAGTGTTCCTCCCTCAGATATTGCTTCTCTTTTTCTTCTTGGGCCTCATGGAAGACACAGGGTATATGGCCCGCAGTGCGTTCATTATGGATCGAATCATGAAGCGTGTAGGGTTGAGTGGAGGCTCTGTCCTGCCACTACTCAGTTCATATGCCTGTGCGATTCCGGGAATCATGGCTGCCAGAACGCTTGATAATGAGCGGGATCGTCTGATCACGATCATGGTCGCACCCCTGATGAGCTGCTCCGCTCGCTTGCCAGTCTACACCCTCTTCATTGCTGCCTTCATCCCTGCGGGGACACTGGGGATATT
Organism: Rhodothermaceae bacterium; assembly: GCA_009838195.1. NCBI lineage: Bacteria > Pseudomonadati > Rhodothermota > Rhodothermia > Rhodothermales > Rhodothermaceae > Rhodothermaceae bacterium. Next base: position 113,167 of record VXSC01000022.1, read on the forward strand.
TGGCTACCAGGGGCTGGCGATGTTCTCAATGTATATGATGGGGACGGTAATGGCGTTTGTGGCCGCAGCGATCCTGAAGCGGTTTGTCTTCACCAAGGGCTCCGAGAGCTACTTTGTGATGGAGCTGCCTCCTTATCGGCGGCCCCGAGCGCGCCAGATACTTTGGCGCATGATTCAGCGCTCCAAAGTATTTGCGGTGCGTGCAGGGAAAATTATTTTGGCCTGTAGCATCGTTCTGTGGTTCCTGGCAAGTTATCCGCGTGTTGATACAAACGCTGAGAGGACGCAGGTTGAGATGCAGGCAGCACAGCAGCGCGAGGCAAGGTATGCCGAAGCAGAGACGCTTTTGCCAACACCAGATATGGCTTTACCTGCTCTGGAGGGTTCGCTGGAGGGCGGAGATCCTACAATGGCACAGATACAGTCCATCATGCAACAGGCAGAGCTTGAGTATGCTGCAGCGCTGGATAGTGCCCGTATTGTTGAACAGTCGGCTCAAATCCGAGGGAGTGCTGTTGGATATCTGGGACGGATTCTTGAACCTGTGATGCAGCCCCTGGGGTTCGACTGGAAGATTAGTGCGGGTCTGGTGAGCGCTTTCGCCGCACGTGAAGTGATCATCTCTACACTCGGCATCATTTATAGTGTTGCGGATGCGGAAGAGGGAGTGGCGCTGCGGGATGCGCTGAAAGCCGACCGCTATCCAGATGGACGCCCTGTATTTACGCCATTGGTGGCGGTCAGCCTGCTTGTATTTTTTGTGTTCGCGCTCCAGTGCATGAGTACGCTGGCGATTGCACGCCGGGAGACCAATACCTGGCGATGGCCCCTGGTCATGTGGCTTTACATGACAGCACTTGCGTACATAGCTTCCCTCCTGGTGTACCAGGGAGGACAATTGCTTGGCCTGTCCTAGTGGATGTGGGCCCAGAGGGACTTGAACCCCCGACCGACGGATTATGAGTCCGCTGCTCTAACCGACTGAGCTATGGGCCCAATATGAACCAAATTAAGGCTTATCGCGTTGGGAAGACGTATACTAGAGTTGATTCTGTCACCGTTTTACGTTGATAAAATGAAAAATCTCACGCTCGTATCCATCCTCTTGCTTTCAGGGATGATCTGCAGCGCGTCGAGATCACAGGATGCCCCTGATCCCGCTCCTGATGTGATGATAGATCTCTCGCATAGCTTCGATTCGACCACAATCCATTGGCCAACCGTCCAGGGATTTAAGCTCCATGAGACTGTCAAAGGATGGCAGGAGCCCGGTTACTACTACGAGGCAAACTCGTTTGAAATGGCAGAACATACCGGTACCCATATGGATGCTCCGATTCACTTTGCGGAGGGGAAGTGGTCCGCCCACGAAATCCCCCTGGAAAACCTTATCGGACCAGGGGTTGTAGTGGATGTGAGTGATCAGGTGGCCGAGAATCGGGATTATCAAATCGGTGTTGTTGATCTGGAATCGTGGGAAACCGAACATGGGAGGCTGCCGGATGGGGCAATGGTGTTATTTCGAACTGGCTTTGGCGAGTACTGGCCCGACCCCGTCAAGTATATGGGCACTGATTTGTTGGGACCGGAAGCGCTACCACACCTTGATTTTCCAGGTATCGGGGCAGATGCGGCACGGTGGCTACGGGATGAACGTAGTGTGGATGCTGTCGGAATTGATACGGCCAGCCTTGATTATGGCCAGTCAGACACTTACGAAAGTCATCAGGAGCTCTTTCAGGGCAACATTATTGGATTTGAAAATCTGGCAAACCTAGATAAATTGCCTCCCAAGGGGTTTACGATTATTGCTTTACCCATGAAGATCAAGGGTGGCAGTGGTGGTCCAGTCCGAATCATAGCTATGATGCACAACTAAAATGGTAAGCAAGAAAATTGACAAAATTGATGCCCGCATTCTGAACCTCCTGCAGGCCTCGGGGAGGATGAAGCGGGTCGACATCGCCGCACGCGTCGGGTTAAGTATGACCAGTGTAAGCGATCGCATGCGAAAGCTTGAGGCAAACGGATTCCTGACAGGCTATCATGCAACCGTGGATCCGAAGGAGATGGGGTTTGATATTACTGCCTTTATTCGCGTTGCAGTGGATACGTCAAGTAATTATGCCACCCTCATTGAGCATGTTTGTGGTTGCAACGAAGTACTTGAAGCGCATTCGATCACGGGAGAAGGCTCTCACATTCTGAAGGTTAGATCGCATGATACGACCTCGTTGGAGCGATTGCTTGGCAGTATTCAATCCTGGCCAGGGGTAACGGGCACGAGAACCAGCATTGTTCTGAGCACCTACAAGGAGACGCGTGAATTGCCTGTATCCCCAGATAACTAGCTCGCTCGACAACTAGTATCGTCGCACATGAGCGGATGAACCGAATGCCTGAAGATCAGACGAAGACCGGATGGTCAGCGTCCAGTCAGAAGGATCGTGAGCTGGTTTCCCGCGCACTGGAAGGGGATCAGCGCGCGTACGCACTGCTCGTTCAAAAATACCAGAAAGGGCTGTCCCTGCACATTAAGCGTACGATTGGGGAGACAAAAGGGATTGAAGATTTGGTTCAGGAGGCGTTCATGAAGGCATTCAATGCTTTGGATACGTACTCCACCAGTTACGCGTTTTCAACCTGGCTCTACAAGATTGCGTCCAATCATGCGATTGATTATAAGCGCAAGCGAAGGCTGGCGACGATCTCGTTGGACAAGCCAACGCAGACCAAAGAGGGTGAGGTCCGTCAGCAAGTCCCCGATACCACGTACCGGCCGGACCGTAAAATTGAGGGTGGACAGCGTACGAATATCATTCAGGAAGCGATTGATTCGCTGCCTCCCAAGTATCACCGGGTAATCGTAATGCGGCACCAGCAGGAAAAATCCTACGAAGAAATTGCTCAGGAACTGGATCTCCCACTCGGAACCGTCAAGGCGCATATTTTCCGGGCCCGGAGACTATTATACACACGCCTGCGGGATAAGCGTGATTCGCTGTGAGAGCTGAGACCATCGGGATCCGAAATGTTCAGGCACAGGACCGCACAAGACTGTGCATGGATAACCGAATCTGCAGTGATCCAACCCCCTCAATTGTATATTCAAGAAATTACAGATTAAGAAGCGTATGATTCAGCGATACACCCATTCGGTTATGCAGAAACTCTGGAGTGAGCAGCGCCAGTTTGAGGTGTGGCTTCAGGTAGAGTTGGCAGTTTGCGAGGCGTGGTCCAGGATCGGAGTCATTCCCGAAGATGAAGTTCAAACCCTTCGGGAAAACGCATCCTTTGACCTGCAGCGGATTCACGAGATAGAAGAATCTACGCGGCATGATGTGGTTGCGTTTACGCGTGCGGTCAGCGAGGGACTTGGACCGGAAAAGAAGTGGGTCCATTATGGCCTTACCTCATCCGATGTTGTAGATACGGCCTGGTCCGTACGGCTTGCAGAAGCGAATCAATACATTGGAGAAGCCCTTGAGGCCCTACTCAAGGTCTTGCATGACCGGGCCCTTGAGCACCGTGATACTCTAATGATGGGCAGGACCCATGGAGTGCATGCAGAACCGACCACCTTTGGGCTGAAGCTTGCGCTCTATTATGCAGAGATGGGCCGAAACCTTGCACGGTTCAAAGCGGCTGCTGAGGAGGTTCGAACAGGGAAATTGTCTGGAGCCGTCGGAACGTTTGCTCATACGCCACCGGAGGTCGAACGAATCACCTGTGAACTCCTCGGCCTTGAACCAGAGCCAATTGCTACGCAGGTAATCCAGCGGGATCGCCATGCAAATTACGTGAGCGTACTGGCACTCATAGGGGCCAGCCTTGAAAAGATTGCTGTGGAAATTCGGCACTTGCAGCGCAGCGAAGTCAGAGAGGTCGAGGAAGCGTTTGGGAAAGGGCAGAAAGGTTCCAGTGCCATGCCGCATAAACGCAATCCCATTGGTAGCGAAAATATCACGGGTTGCGCGCGGTTACTGCGCGGCTATATGGTGGCAGCAATGGAAAATGTAGCCTTGTGGCATGAGAGAGATATTTCACACTCCAGTGTGGAACGTGTGATTCTCCCCGATGCAACTACGGTCGTACATTATGCTCTGCTGAGATTGACACGTATTCTTCAAAACTTGGTTGTCTACCCTGATCGCATGCAGAAGAACCTGGATGCAACCTACGGTTTGTATAACAGCCAGCGATTGATGCTGCACCTGATTGACCACGGGCTGACGCGCGAAGAAGCATATGACCTAGTTCAGCCCCTTGCAATGCAAAGTTGGAAGGAAGGGAAGCCATTTGAGTCGTTGGTCCTGGCTTCTGCGGAGGTCATGTCCCATACCTCCACGAAAGAGGTTCGAGATCTCTTCAATGCAGCCCACCATACGAAACAGGTGGATTTACTTTTCTCACGCGTAGGAATTACAAGCTCTAACCCTTGATTCATCACAAAAAAATCGAAGGGCATGATATATTGCCTGAAGGTTTTTTTTTGCAAGGAGTTAAAACCACGGTTTGAGTCATGTTGTGCGGAATAGCCGATCGAGCGATGCGTACCCTGCTGGTGAGTGTGGTCGTCTGCGTACTTGCTGAGCCTGTTTTTGCACAGACGGGGGCGGTTACCGGCAAGGTCACTGATTCAGAAACAGGCCTGCCGCTGATCGGTGCGAATGTGTTCATCACGGGGACGGCGATTGGACGTGCGACGGACACAGAGGGAGTCTTTGAGATCCGTAATCTTGCTCCCGGAGTCTATACGCTGCGTGTCAGTTTTGTTGGCTATGCGGCCCAGGAATCTCAGATCACCTTGACTGCGGGTGAGAATTATATATGGAATGTTGCTTTGGTGCCGGGAACGGATTTCGATCCGGTTCAGGTGACGGCCGGGCGCCGGAACGAGAAAGCACTGGATGCGCCTGCATCCATTGATGTGATCATTCCACGGGAGTTTCAACTGGACGTTGCTCCGACGATGGCGCAATCGCTGCGGAATGTGACGGGGGTGGATATGGTACAAACCGGAGTAGATCGCTATGAAATCGTGCTCCGGGGATTCAATAATGTCTTTTCGCGGACCACTCACGTACTGACCGATTACAGGAAAGCCGGTGCGGCATCGGTTGGGGTCAACCTGCACAATATTATGCCAAGCCTGGCTATTGACACGGAACGGATCGAAGTTGTACGTGGGCCAGGATCTGCACTTTACGGTCCTGGTGGAGATACCGGGGTCATCCATTATATCTCTAAAGATGCGTTCAGTTATCCTGGAACCACGGTTTCGGTAAGTGGGGGACAGCGATCCATGTTCAATGTCCAGGGCCGCATCGCAACCGTCTTGGGAAAAAATCTTGGCGTAAAATTGATTGGCAACTATGCAACGGCAGATGATTTTGCTCTTCAGGACTGTGATCCCTTACTTCTCGAAGCAGAGCGGTTCAGTGAGTGCCCCGATCCAGAGGATGCAGTGCAGCTGTTCGTAGACGGTGAACGCGAGATCCGGCAGCGTAAGCTGGTATTGTCGGGCAGCGTGGATTGGCGCATGAGTGGTCAAACCACACTTTCAGTCAATGGGGGTATTGCCAACCTTGATGGGACTATGCTCAGCAGTATTGGCACCGTTCAGGCCAAAGGATTGATCACCGGCTATGCTCAGCTTCGATTGGCCAGCGGACCATTCTTCGCGCAGGCTTATGTGAATGCAATCGATTCGCGTGATTCATACATATACGGGGGAGATCTCATTACAGAAGTTTCGGAAGAGTATGTACTGCAGGGTCAGTACAGGCAGGCGATTGGCTCTCGGCAGGAATTGATCGCAGGCGTTGACGTGACGCTGGAGCATGTGGACAAATTCGGCGCATATGTACAGTCAACCACAAAGATTTCGGACCGACTAGAATTGACGCTCGCACTTCGGGGAGACTACAACAACGTAGTGACGGACATTCAGGCATCTCCCCGGGTTGCACTTGTTCTAAAACCGACACCATCGTCAAGTCTGCGTGCAACATACAACCGCAGCTTTTCCTCGCCGCTTGCCACCGACTACTTCCTCAATATAGTTGCTGCTTCCCTTGGAGATCTCAATGTGCGGGCACGCGGTGGAGAAAGCGGCTTCACCTATTCCCGGAACCCGGACTATTTGACGCTCGGAGCTCCAACGGCGCTTGTCGCTTCTAGCATGCTTCCTGGTATGGAAGGCGTGCCAACTCCCGTTGGAATTGATACCGGTGTGATGTACGGACTGATTTACGAGGGATTAGTAGCAATCCCGGACGCTGACTTGGCCATGATGCTGGCGGATGCAGGGGTAAATATTCCCGCCTCATTGATCTCTCTTTTGAAGCAGGGACTAAGACCTGAAGTTACCCCGGTTCAGGGATTCAGTCCTGGAACTTTGGCATTACCCAATCTCAGTACACTAGAGCTCGTAACTGATCCTGAATTGAATAACCTCCCGGATTTGGGGCCGATTAAACCTGCAATGACCCAGTCATGGGAGGTCGGATACAAAGGAATCGTTCGCGATAAGCTCTTGTTCACGGTGGATGGGTATTTTGCGAAGCGGGAAAATTTTATCGGTCCACTCCAGGCCAAGACTCCGTTTGTGCTTGTCCCGAATCTGCAACAGGATCTCATCCGGGATATTTCGGCTGGGTTCGCAGCAAACGAAGACATCGTAAATGTACTGGGGTTACTGGGCTTAACTCCCCAAGAAGGTGCAGAAATATTGGTCAATGTCGCCGGGGATGATCTTCCCGACAGTGAAACTCCCATCGCGATCGTACAGACAAACGAGAATAACATGGGGGTGGGGCATTTTCCAGAGCTTATGTTGACCTATCCGATCTTTGGAAGCATTCAGTACTTCGGCATGGATATTTCAGCTCGGATCCTTGCCAGTGATAAACTGATGTTTTTCGGGAATGCATCCTGGATTAGTGACGATTATTTTGATCACACGGAGCTGGGCGAAGGATCCGAGGATTTGGAGCTGGCACTCAACGCTCCCGGCTTCAAATTCAAGGTTGGTGGGCAATACCAGCGCAGGAACGGCTTATCGCTGACTGCATCCGGGCGGTTCATGAAGGGTTTTCCTGTCATAGCAGGGCAGTATATAGGGGAAGTTGAGAGCTATACAATTGTTGATGTTGGTGTGGGATATTCGATCTATAAGGCTGGAATTCGCGCAGACCTGGGGATCAATAATCTTTTCAACAGCAATCACCGTGAGTTTGTAGGTGCTCCCAGGCTCGGTCGTGTTGCGTCTTTCCGACTCACCTACACAACGGATCGTGGAAGTTGAAGAGTGGGCAATCTATAGTTCTATGTGTTAAATTAGAAAAGGATGGATTCGAGGCGCAACAATGGGAGAGTTACAGAAGGATAGTGTTGAGGCTGATTCCAGACCATGCGGTTGAGCGTGTCGTGTCAAACATTCACAAAATCTAGAACAATGTGCACTACAAGAAAAATCTTTGGGATCGTTTTATTTCTGCTGTTTTTTGTATCTCCCAGTTGGGTTTATGCTCAATCGGCCTCGGTGACCGGCGTCGTTACAGATGCGGAGACTAGCCTCCCACTATTCGGGGCGAATGTGGTTCATGTTGGCTCTGGACAAGGGACAGCTACCGATGAATCCGGGCAGTATACACTTGAGGGATTGCCGGAAGGAGCCGGCGTCATTCGGATATCCTATACGGGATACAGGTCCGTTGAAATCGAAGTCAATCTCTCCGGGGTAGAAACACAGACTCTTGATGTAGGTCTGGTGAGTGGAGTGGATCTGGAACAGATACAGGTTACCGCTGGCCGACGGCAGGAGAAGGTATTGGACGCGCCCGCATCCATTGACGTGATTTTGGCCCAGGACCTCGCGCGCGCGGTTGTCCCTTCGACAGTTATGTCTCTGCGTGCTGTCACAGGACTTGATATGGCCCAAACCGGAATAGATCGGAATGAAGTAGTTCTGCGAGGTTTCAGCAATGTATTTTCCGGAGCCACGTTGGTTTTGACGGACTATCGTGATGCCGGCTCACCTGCTATTGGAGTAAACCTGCATACCCTGATGCCCAACATTTCAGTAGATCTGGATCGGGTGGAAGTTGTGCGAGGTCCGGGATCTGCGCTCTATGGTGCGGGCGTGGATGCAGGAGTCATTCATTACATCACCAAGGATGCCTTTACACATCCAGGGGCTACGGTTTCGGTCAGTGGAGGAGAACAATCTCAGATGAATGTACAAGCTCGGGTTGCGAGAGTGCTGACTGACCGCATTGGTGTCAAAGTAACCGGTTCGTATGCGACTGCGGAGGATTTTGCTCTTCAGAGCTGTGATCCTTCGCTTCTCGAAGCGAGCAAATTTGATCAGTGTCCTGATCCAGACGATGCAGTACAGCTTTTCGTGGACGGTGAGCGAGACACAGAGGTCAACAAGTACACCGTTGCGGGGGATCTGTCATTCCGCTTGGGAACCGGGACAACGTTGTCCTTGAACGGTGGAATCGGTGTACTCAAGGGGGCGATGTTAAGTGGGATCGGCACGATTCAAGGGGATAACTATCGGTATTCGTTCGCCCAGGCACGGCTATCCAGCGAAAACTTTTTCGCGCAATTTTTCGTCAACGTCAATGATTCTGGTGATTCCTATGTGTATGGGGGAGAGCCAGTCACCGAACATTCTCGCGAGTATGTGATGCAGGCCCAGTACGATATGCAATTTGGTGCCCGTCAGTCATTGATCGTGGGAGTGGATTTTGAGTTGACCCGCCCAGATACAAAAGGGACCGTCTTGGGACGCAACGAGGATAATGATAACATTGATGAATATGGGGTGTATGCGCAGTCGACGACAACAATCACCAATCGTGTCGAATTGACACTGGCATTGCGTGGGGACTATAATGACGTTGTCGACAAAGTCCAGGCCTCCCCGCGTGTTGGACTGGTGGTGAAGCCCACTCCAAACTCAAGCTTCCGCGCAACCTATAACCGCAGTTTCTCGTCCCCCTCGGCGACCAACAACTGGTTGGATATAGTCGCTGCAGTGCTGCCGGGTAATTTAAAAGTACGCGGACGAGGTGCGGCCACTGGCTTTACCTATGAGCGGAATCCAGACTATCTGGCGTTAGGTGCCTCAACGGATCTTGTTGCGTCAAGTCTATTGCCAGGGGCGGAGGGAGCTCCAACTCCGGTGGGGATCAGTACCGGAGTAGTCTACGGGCTGATGTACCAGGGACTAGTTGCAATCCCCGATGAAGACCTAGCCCAGATGCTCGCCAATGCCGGTCTGAATGTACCTATACAACTGGTTTCAGCGCTGAAGGACGCTTTCAGCCCCACGTCAACGGTGGTAGAGGGGTTCAGTCCAGGGGTTCTAGGGGCATTGAATCTCAGCACGCTTAGTATAGATTTTGGATTAACGGATCTGGAGGATGTTGATCCCCTCCAACAGACGATATCTCAGGCGTTTGAGGTGGGCTACAAGGGAATTATTGGTGAAAAGGTATTGTTTGCTGCGGATGTCTACTATGCGACAAAGAAAAATTTCATAGGCTCTCTCCAAGTGCGTACGCCACTGGTTTTGGTTCCGACCCTTGCTCAGGATCTTGTTCGGGATATTTCAACGGGAATTGCGAATAATTCCACACTGGCCGGTGCACTCGGGCTCTTCGGTCTGACCGCGGAGCAGGCTGCGCAACTATTGGTAGATGTCGCGGGCAGCCAGTTGCCAAATCCATCAACACCGATCGCAATCGTGCAACCCAGAGAGAATAATCCGGGTGTCGGTCAAGTACCAGAGATCATGCTGGCCTATCCTAATTTTGGAAATATCCAGTACTATGGCGCGGATGTATCTTTGCAGGTGCTTGCTACCCGTGCACTCTCCCTGTTCGGAAATCTGTCCTGGGTGAGTGACGACTTCTTTGATCATACGGAATTGAATGAGGACCATGAGGACCAAGTGCTTGCACTGAACGCGCCAAGTTTGAAGTTTAAGTTTGGTGGGCAGTACGAGCACCGAAGTGGGTTCAGTGTGAATGCATCCGGTCGTTACATAAAGGGATTTCGGATGCTTTCGGGGCCCTATGACGGTGACGTACCATCCTATTTTGTTGTGGATTTAGGTGCTGGTTATGAAATCAATCCGACACTTCGGGTAGACCTTGGCATCAACAATGCGGCCAACAGCGATCACCGGGAGTTTGTCGGTGCACCTAGGTTGGGTCGTCTTGCAAGCGCACGTTTGACCTATACCGCGGACTGGAGGTAAAATTTGGGGGTTAGCAGTCGAATATATAATCCCCAATTCTCCTTACTGCGTATAACTTCACGGCCATGGATTCGTGGAGGAGGGGTCTGGGCGTAACGTGACCAGAAAAATGGGTTTGCCGCCGCGGTTTACTTCAGTGGTCTGCATTTTTCTGGCGGAGTAGTCGCGCGGCAGCCCGTAGTAGCAGAGTACGGAGTCGATAGTATAGATCATTTGTGATTCCAGGTTCTATCCCTCAGCAGTTGAGATGAGTGCAGCAATGTGTATCTTCGTGAATAACACAGTTTTTATGGTCTATAGTAGGAAACCAACGATTTGATATGAGTGCTGAATTCACTGCACTGTTGATTATGTTGGGGCTGGCCACAGGCCTTGCCCTGACGTTGCTTCTTGCTCAGCGACTCCTTGGTCCGCGAAGACCGAATCGGGTAAAGGTCGGCGCCTATGAGAGTGGGATGGATCCCATTGGGACGGCGCATCAGCGGTTTTCTGTAAAGTTCTATCTGGTCGCGATGATCTTTATTGTTTTTGATGTAGAAGTCGTCTTTCTGTATCCATGGGCGGTCAGCCATCGACACTTCCTGGAAGCAGGGATTGGGATGGGGGTACTCGCAGCCGTTACGATATTTGTCATCATTCTTGCAGTTGGGCTATTGTATGACATTAAAAAGGGGGGACTCGAGTTCGATTAGCGAAACAGAGCGCACAGATTTTCATAAAATCAATCAAGCTTTTATGCAATGGATTCAACGACTGGATACTTAACGACTACGGTTGATGCTGTGGTCAACTGGGCACGGTCCAATTCGCTGATGCCGATGCCGATGGGCCTTGCGTGCTGTGCCATCGAGATGATGGCATTTGGGGGTCCCAAGTACGATGTTGGGAGGTTTGGCAGCGAGGCAATGCGGTTTTCTCCCCGTCAGGCTGATCTGATGATCGTCGCGGGATGGTGCAGTTACAAGATGGCACATGCCATACGGCGTGTCTGGGATCAGATGGCCGACCCAAAATGGTGCATTGCAATGGGAGCATGTGCATCCAGCGGGGGCATGCATCGTTGTTACGGGGTTGTCCAGGGGATCGACAATTTTATGCCGGTTGACGTGTACATCCCCGGTTGTCCTCCCAGACCGGAAGCGGTCATTCATGCGTTGATGGATATTCAGGAGAAAATCCGCAATGAATACTCGGTGACTCAGGACTATGCGAGTGGACCGAAAGAGTCAGCGGCGCAATCAGGCAAGCCGGGAATCTTGACTGAAGATGGCCGCAAGGTAGCCTTGAATGCGTCAAGCCTAGCTGATGCCTGAGACACTTCCGTTTCATTTTACCCCCGTTGACGAGGCGCGTGCAGACGAAAAAAATGTGCACGAGAAAGCGTCTACCAACGTGGCAGACACGATTGAGACGCTCAAGAAGCAGTTCCCCGGGTCAATTACGGAGGTATCCGTATATGCGGGTGAATATACGGCGTTTGTGAAGCGAGATTCCCTATTGCAGATTTGCACTGCATTGAAGGAATCACTGGGCTTCGTCTATTTGGCAGATCTGGCCGGGGTCGATCGTTTTCGTGAGGATGCACCCCGCTATGAGGTGTACTACTGCATGGTTAACCTCGAGACCAATAAACGCCTTCGACTCAAGGTGCTGGTTGACGAAGAGGATGCGGTTGTTCCGTCGTTAATCGGTCTCTTCAAGGCAGCAGATTGGAACGAGCGAGAGTGCTATGATATGTTGGGGATTCGCTTTGAGGGACATCCCGATCTTCGGCGAATGTATATGCCGGAAGATTTTGAGTATCATCCTCAGCGTAAGGAATTTCCACTTCTTGGGATTCCGGGATCCCTGCCACTTCCTCCACGGACCCCTGAAGGGGAGTTGACCATGGATCCCTTTGCGGCTGCCCACAGTGGCAGTCCCGCCAAGAGTTATCAAGAGCCCGAGGGAGAGTAAATGTCAGTGGCAACCCCTTATCATGACCGGGAGGCAATCTTCTCGTTCTGGCCCAGGCACAACGAGACCTTGCTCAAGCGACTTGAGAGTAAAGATGCGTGGCTGAGCACAAAGCGGGGGATCGAAGTTTCGCGCGTAGAGGATGCACTTGAGCATGAGATGACCCTCAATATCGGACCACAGCATCCGGCTACTCATGGTGTACTCCGATGCGTCGTGAAACTCGATGGCGAGCGGATTGAGAAGTGTGTATTGGACATTGGGTACTTACACCGGGGGATCGAAAAACTTGCAGAGAGCAAGACCTATCAGGAGTTCATGCCCTACACAGACCGCATGGATTACCTCTCTCCCTATGCAAATAACGTGGCCTGGTGTATGGCAGTGGAAAAACTTGCCAACATTGAAGTCCCTGACCGTGCGCAATGGATCCGGATGATCATGTGTGAATTGGCCCGTATTTCCTCGCACCTGTTGTGGTTGGGAGTTGGGTTGATGGATGCAGGGGCCGTCAGTGTTTTTCTGTGGACTTTCCAGGGACGAGAGGATCTCTACAATATCTTTGATGAAGTGTCCGGTGCGCGCTTTACAGTGTCTCACAGCCGTATCGGTGGATTGGCAACGGACCTAAGTCCAACTGCCATTACAATGATCAAAGATTTTGCAACCAGCTACGAAGAAATTATCAAAGGTTGGCAGAAACTTCTTAACCGTAACCGCATCTGGATTGATCGAAATAAGGATGTTGGTGTGATCAACAAAGAGGAAGCAATTGAACTCGGGCTCACTGGTCCGAATCTGCGTGGCAGTGGAGTACCCTACGACATCCGAATATTTGAACCCTATCTGAAATATGACGAGGTTGATTTTACGATCCCGCTCCGGGAAGAGGGGGATTGTTTAGCTCGCTATCATATTCGCATGGAAGAGATGCTTGAGAGTATCAAGATCATCAACCAGTGTCTGGATCGGTTGCCGGAAGGGCCAATCCGGACGGATGATGCAAAAAAAGCGTACCCGTCCAAGGATGAGGTGTATTACTCCATGGAGGGGATGATACATGATTTCATGTACACGGAGACCGGGGTTACACCCCCCAAAGGAGCCGTGGCTTATCATGCAATTGAATCACCGAAAGGCGAATTGGGGTTTTATCTTGAAAGTGATGGAACCGGATGCCCATGGCGTGCGCGTTTGAATGCACCGTCCTTTACCAATTTGCAGGGTTTGGAATCAATGATGGAAGGACACCCGGTTGCCGACATTGTTGTGCTGATTGGCTCAATTGATCCGGTTATGGGGGAGGCGGACAGGTAGCATGGCAGATTTTATTCGTAATCCGGTGGTTGCACTCCCGGATCCAAACCCAGAGCCGCACTTTTCCGAGAAACAGCTCTCCTTTACAGAGGAGGAAAAAGCCAGGATTGCAGGTTGGGTCCGGCAGTATCCCACATCGGATGGAGCAGTAATGTGGACACTTTGGCTTGCACAGGAGAAATTTGGATTTCTACCACCAGAGGTTTTGCAACTGGTTGCAGCCGAGCTCTCCCTACCTTATGCACAGGTGTACGGGGTCGCAACCTTCTATACGCAGTACTTCAAAGAAAAGAAGGGGACTTTTGTACTGGACGTATGTACGTGCTTTTCGTGTCAGTTCTGTGGTGGTTACGATATTCTGGCCTATCTGGAAGAGAAGTTGGAGGTAAAGCGTGGGCATACGTCGGCCTGTGGGCGCTATACTTTGCAGGAGGTGGAGTGTCTGGGTGCATGTGGTTCCGCTCCCATGATGCAGGTCAATAATGGCCCCTATGCCCATAACTTGACTCCCGAAAAAGTCGATGAGTTACTGGAAGCTCTCGAAGCCGGCAAGTCATTGCCGTTTGTATCAATTACGCTGCCGCAGGACGAAGATGAAATGGGCGGGAACAGGCGAACTGATGCGGAATCGGTGGAAAATTATGTGACCCCTCCACGATCAGAACGAACTCAGTAATCCGCCTGAAACTGTCATGCATCCAAAGGCCTTATTTCGGGACAGAATGAGAGACGTATTATGACGAAGGCGGGGAACTGGAAATCTTATGAGCGGGTGCTTCTGCCTCCGGTCAAAAATTTGCATCACCTCGATGTCTATCGTGCCGGTGGTGGGTATGAGACTCTGCACAAGGTCGTCAAGGAACTGGAGCCTCAGGAGGTGACAGCTGAGATGAAGCGCAGTGGGTTGCGTGGCAGGGGAGGAGCAGGGTTCCCTACAGGGCTCAAATGGAGTTTCATGCCCCCGGTCAAGCCGGAGGTGCCCCGCTACCTGTGTTGTAATGCAGATGAAAGTGAACCAGGGACATTCAAGGATCGGCAACTCATGGAGTACAACCCTCACCTCTTGTTTGAGGGGATCCTGATCGCCTGTTATGCTATGTCCCTCAAAGCATGCTATCTGTATGTTCGCGGCGAGTATGCAAGTTGGATCACGCATATGGAGGAGGAGCTGGAAAAAGTGTATGACGCAAAATTGGCAGGCAAAAACATGCTGGGAACGAATCACAGTATGGACATCATTCTCCATAAGGGAGCAGGTGCTTACATATGTGGTGAGGAGACCAGTTTGATGGAATCCCTTGAGGGGAAACGGGCCTATCCCCGGATTAAGCCACCATTTCCGGCACAATCAGGGATTTGGGGATATCCCACTACGATCAATAATGTGGAGACGCTCGCCTGTGCCCCGCTCATTCTGGATCGAGGGGCCGATTGGTTTGCGGCAATTGGTGCAGAGAAAAACCCAGGGCCTCTGCTTTATGGGATTTCGGGGCATGTGAATCGACCGGGCGTATATGAATATCCAACGGGGATGCTCATCACCGACCTTCTCGAGATTGCTGGAGGGATGCGTGGAAATAAAAGGCTTAAAGCACTTGTGCCTGGCGGGGCATCCGTGCCGGTGCTTCGGGCAGATATGATTGAGGGAGTCACGATGGATGTGGAGAGTTTGCAGAAAGCAGGCTCGATGTTGGGGACGGCCGGCATGCTATTTCTGGACGAGGACACGGATATGGTTGCGTTCTTGCGCCGGGTCGCACATTTTTACCACCATGAAAGTTGTGGACAGTGTACTCCGTGCAGGGAAGGTACAGGGTGGATGGAGAATTTGATCACCCGAATTGATGATGGCGAAGGAAACCTTCGGGACCTTGATCTTTTGCTCGATCTCTGCGATCAAATGGAAGGGCGTACCGTTTGTGCATTGGCGGATGCGGCGGCTTGGCCTGTACGCAATACGATCAAGCGTTTCCGGGAAGATTTTGAGCACCGATGCCGTCCGGCAGTCTGGGCAGTGAGTGCCTGAATATGAACATGACGATTGATACATGAAATACAACCTGATCCTTGTCGTTATCTTTTTTATCGCCTGTAATCGTGCAGAGCCCATCAGCGATGCCGTCTATGGACTAGTGCCAGACGTTGCAGATGCCGTCCCGATAGAGGCTGTTGTATCGGAGCCGCAACACTATACGGGGACGAATGTGGCGGTTGCAGGAACCGTACACGAAGTCTGTCAGATGGATGGATGCTGGTTGATGCTCCGAAGTATAGATACAGAAGATGGCCTGCGCGTTCATGCCGAGATGGATAAGGATGGCGAGTACCAGTTTACCGTGCCCAAAGATATCAGTGGTCGCCATGCCATCGTCTTTGGGGTGATCTCGATTCCAGAGGAGTGGGCAGAAGCGCACTACCAGGAGGATGCACCGGGGCCGAGACCGGTGCTTTCCATGAGCGCAGTAGGTGTTCGTGTGTCTCCAGAAGAATCCAGTTAGATTTTCCATGCCCCAGGTCATCATAGACGGCAAGCAATACGAGTTTGAAGGTCGGCCGAGTTTGCTCCAGTTTTGTCTGGATCACGGCATCGAACTTCCCCATTTTTGTTACCATCCGTCCATGTCAGTGCCGGCAAACTGTCGACAGTGTCTAGTAGATATTGGGGCGCCGATGCGGGATCGGCAGACGGGTGAGATCCAGGTGGATGAGAAGGGAGAACCCGTCATCCAGTATTTCCCCAAGCTGCAGACCAGTTGCAGCCATATCCTATCAGACGGACAGGTCGTTCATACTGCACGCTCAAGTGAGAAGGTTGCAGATGCGCAGCGTGATACCTTGGAGCTCCTGCTCATTAACCATCCACTTGATTGTCCAATCTGCGATCAGGCGGGGCATTGCCCTCTTCAGATTCAGGCGTACAAGTACGGGCCGGAAGGATCGCGATTTGAATTCCGTAAGGTTCACAAGCCGAAGAAGGTCAAGCTTGGTCCACGCGTTGTGTTGGATGCGGAGCGTTGCATCAACTGTACACGTTGTGTGCGCTTCACAGATGAAATTTCCCAAAGTGGACAACTCACAATTATCGAACGCGGGGTGAAGAATTACCCGATTACGCCGCCGGGGGTTTCGTTTGATGAACCCTACTCCATGAATGTGATTGACTTGTGCCCGGTTGGTGCGCTGACCTCTGTTGATTTTCGATTTCAGGCGAGGATCTGGGAGATGGCCAGCACCCCATCCATCACGACAACCAACGCGAAGGGGTCGAATTGTCATCTATGGGTCCGGGACAACCTAGTGTTGCGGATTACGCCGCGTACCAATCCAGATGTCAATGAATTCTGGCTTCCCGACGAAGATCGTTTAGCCTATCAACGCTTTAACGAAGATCGGCCTGCAGGTCCTTCGATCGCAGGAGAGACCAGTTCATCCTCATGGGATGAATCGTTTCAGAAAGCTGCGGAAGTCTTGCAGGATGCGGGCGAGCGTGCTGTATTTATTGCGTCCGCTCATGCGACGGTTGAGGATAACTGGATGTTGATACAGCTCGCAGATGCAGTTGGGGGGCAGGTTGCCGGCTATATACCTCATATTGAGCCCGGACACGGGGATGATTGGCTTTGTACAGATGACCGGGCTCCGAACAGCCAAGGGTGTGAGCGTCTGGGACTATTGCCGATTGATCTGTCACTCTGGCGTGCACGGATTGAATCTGGAGAGGTCTCGGTTCTGTATGTTCTGGAGGATGATCCAGTTGCTTCAGGGCTGTGCAGCATTGAATCCTTGGCCGATATCGAGGTTATCCTGCATTACTATCACACGACCAATCAAACGCTTCCTGCGGCGAGTGTAGCACTGCCTGCGGCAATGGTTGCCGAGACAATTGGGACTTTTGTCAATGAATCCGGGCGGGCACAGCGAGTAATTCCTGCCAAAGCCATCAAGGGAACCAATCGGACGCTCATGATGCACATGGGACTCAGCCGTGCTGACCAGCATGGTACGCCTTTTGATCGCTGGCATAATGAATCTCACTATGTTGATTGTAAGCCCAGTTGGGAAATGATTCCAATCATATCAAGGATACTGGGCGTAGAAATTCATCCACAAGGCCCCAAAAAGGTTATGCAGCACATTAGCCAAACTGTCTCGGGGTTTGCAGGAGCCACACATGAGGCAATGGGACTAAGTGGTATCAACCTTCCACTCATTGAGACAGAGGTCATCAGTTAAGGGAGGATGGATCTATCGCCAGGATTATTGGCCTTGGTGGCCTTTGGGATCATCAACGTTATGTTGATATCGGCATCCTGTCTGGTTTATGCCGAGCGGAAAGTGTCTGCCTTCATCCAAAATCGACCAGGTCCGAACCGGGTCGGGCCCGGAGGTTTTTTTCAGCCGTTTGCAGACGTATTCAAGCTGGTCTTCAAGGAGGATACCGTTCCTGAGGGTGCAAGCAGGTTTGTTCATTCACTGGCCCCGGTGGTGATGGTTGTGATTGCGATGACGGTGCCGGCACTAATTCCGTATGCGCGTGGCTTTGTCATTGTGGACAGCGCAGTAGGGGTTCTGATCATCTTGGCGTTGACGAGTATCTCGGTCTATGGGGTCACGCTTGCTGGCTGGAGCAGTAACAGCAAGTTCTCCCTTCTTGGTGGGTTGCGCTCAAGTGCGCAGATGATTTCTTACGAGCTCTCAATGGGATTAGCTGTGGCCAGCGTCGTGATTACCGCCGGTTCGCTCAGTGTCGTGGAGATTGTAGAAGATCAGGCAATGGGGGGCGCAATCCTGGGATGGAATTTTTTCCGTAACCCTATTGGTGCCGTCCTGTTTATCATTACTGCTTTTGCAGAAACGAATCGCGCCCCGTTTGATTTGCCGGAGGCGGAACAGGAGTTGGTGGGAGGCTATCATACGGAGTACAGTGGGATGAAATTCGGCATGTTTTTTCTGGCTGAATATGTGAACTGGTTTGTCGCCTCGTTTGTGATTGCTACGCTCTTCTTTGGAGGCTACCTGATCCCATTTGAGCCGCAGTTACTTGCAGCTTTGCCGTGGCTTGAGGGCTCCATCTTACTGCCTCTGATGCAGGTAGGGAGTTTATTGGTCAAAGTTGCGTTCTTCGGATTCTTGTTTTTATGGGTACGCTGGACTCTGCCTCGCTTCAAATACAACCAGCTGATGCAGATTGGTTGGAAAGTATTACTGCCGGTTGCGCTTGTCAATGTGCTTTTGATGGCCATCATTGTCGCCATTTTTTCGTGAGACAGAATGTTGATTGCCCCCTCAATTCTTTCTGCTGATTTTGCAAGGCTGGAGTCCCATGCAGAAGAGGCCGTGGATGCAGGGGCGGATTGGCTGCATATTGATGTGATGGACGGACATTTTGTGCCGAACTTGACCTTCGGCCCGTTGGCGGTCGCTGCACTTGAACCACTGAAGCGAAGAACTGGTGTGGTCTTGGATACGCACCTGATGATTACGGAGCCCAAGCGGTATGTTGAGGATTTTGCCAAGGCGGGAGCGGATATTATTACCATTCACGTTGAAGCCTGCAAGGAGATCGGGCCTACGCTTCAGAAAATTCGTGCATTGGGATGTAAGCCAGGATTAACCCTGAATCCAGACACCCCTCTGGATCAATTAAGCCCTTGGCTCGATAAAATTGAAGTGGCAATGATTATGTCCGTGTATCCAGGATTTGCTGGTCAGTCCTATTTGCCCGAAGCGAGTCAGCGTACACGTCAACTGAGATCAATGATTGATCAGAGTCGTGGGGAAGTGTTATTGGAAGTAGATGGAGGCGTTGGTCCAGGTAATGTGCGCGAGGTTGCTGAAAATGGTGCAGATGTTGTGGTTGCGGGGAGTGCGGTCTTTGGAGGAGTTGTATCGGAACGTATCCGCGCGTTGCGCAATTCATCTGCCCCTGTAGCTCAACAGGATAGAGCGACGGCCTCCTAAGCCGTATATCCGGGTTCGAGTCCTGGCGGGGGTACCGTAATGCAAACAGCTTATATCGCATTGGGATCAAATTTAGGGGACCGACTTGCACGGTTGCAGCAGGCAGTAGCGGATTTACGGAAGATAGATCCGCATCTGCGGTGTTCACCGGTTTATGAAGGCGCAGCCCATACGCTTCGTCCCAGTGATGAATCCCCTGACTTTTTGAATGCGGTCGTAGAGTTACATACGGATTTAGAGATAGAGGACCTGTTGGATTTTTGCCAGGAAATCGAGCAGAAAGCGAATCGTCGACGATCGATCCCCTATGCCCCCAGAACCCTGGATCTGGATATTCTTACGCTGGGACAAATCACATGCAATACGGAACGGATAATACTTCCGCATCCCAGGCTGCAAGAGCGGCGGTTCGTGTTGCAGCCGTGGTACGATCTAGCCCCCGACAGCTACATTCCGAGTCCAGTTGGTACCACCGTGGCGGTAGCATTGGATCAATGCACAGATGATGTCCGACTGTTCAGGATGCCTTCGGGACTTCTCAGTGCAGATCAGGAACGTATATCGAGCGCGCTTGCTGTCGGGTGAATTTTTTGCAGTGGTGCCGCATCCCGGAAAACAAGTGTCACGTTTCTGAAAGGGTGCGTATCGATTTTTTCGGGGAGCAAGCGGGCCTGCGTTGCATATCATTCACTACTTCAAACTGTTGTCCAACTGAATGAATTTCGGAGTGGCTGTTTTACTTGCGGTGATCGGATACTTTATCGTACGGGCAGTTTGGCGTATTTACAGGGCAGTGGGCGTAGATCGTCCAGACCGCGGCAAAAAGCCTTTGCAGCAGACCTATCGGGATGAGTTCGGAGAAGAGCAGGAGGTAGAGGATGCTCGTTGGCGAGATCTGCCCTGAGATTTAGCTTCCGAATTTGAAGGTGAGCTTGTGGTTACTGGCAACGACAACCCCCTCTTTTCTTGCTGGACGAAATAGGGATCGCATGGCGGCGTTTATTGCTGCTTCTTCCAGCCCATACCCTAATTCATCCACTAGCGTCCGCGTATTTTCTTTTTCATCCAGCAGGTATCGCTCAAGGACTTGCGGGGATCGAACTTCCCCTCGTTGGTCTACGACCAGTGTGATCACGACTTCTGCACGTATTTTGCGCCGTTGTGCTGATCGAGGGTACTCTGGTGTAACAATTCGAATTGGTTTCGGTGGTTCGGAGGCAGCAATGCCAGTTGATCGAATTCCCTCAGGCTCGGCGGGGATTTCGTCCATAGGGGGACCTGTTACCGTCAGCGGGTTAAAATCAAGCGTCAGGTCTTCCTCTAGAATAATATCTTCCGGCCGGATCACGGGGGGTAGGGGTGGAGGTGGAGGTGGGGCAAGTCGAGTTTGGCGAGTCGTTACAATCTCTTCCATCTGGATCGCCTCGGGATCGGAATAGGTGATATCCAGGGGCCCCGGAGTCAGAGGAAGAGGCCATAGTTTTATGCAAAGCAAAACCAGTACCTGTGCCACTAAGATACTGGCAAGCAGGCGCAAGGTGTAATGATCTCCGTCGAAATGGCGCCGCATCCACTTGGGAGTCGTTGGTGTACTTTAAAAGTCTAAATCGAAAGCCGGTTCGGGTTGTACATAGTTACGGGGGATCCGTTGAGATGACGGCCTGGACTATCAGCAATGTAACCACCCTTCCGTTACAGTCGTCTGTCTCATAGCCTTCCCGCCATCCATGTACGTGAATCGAAAGAGCCTATTGTTAGGGTACGAAGCACATGTGCTCAAGTTTACGACCCCCGTTCAGTTCCATCGGATCCCTTTTCCAGATTCAGCGAAGCAATAGTTTATTCTTTTCAGTAATAAAAATTATCTATTTTTATTTATTATTGAAGAATTAAAATTAAATTTCGTATTTATTCTTAATAACATCGTTATTTAGCTGTCCTAGTTTCTGTGAAGCCATGATCTCGGCCGCAGAGCAGAAGCAGCCCCAGTTTTCCTCGATTATTGGGTATATTGGGGGCAATTGGCAGAGTTAAAATAAAAAATATATAATTTTTCTTATTTTGAGGGAATCAAAATTAAATTTTGTAATCATTCTCATAATATCGTTGTTTGGTTTTCCCAGTTTCTATGGAGCCATGAACTTGAACTCAGAGCAGGATCCTGCCCCTCTTCCTGGGCTATTGGACGGAATGGAGTGGCAGTCAGTAGGGTAATAATAAAAAATATGATATTTTCTTTATTTTTGAAGAATCAAATAAAGTTTTATGATTCCGCATGCAACATGACAAAATAACGTCTCGGATAGGAAGTAAGATTGTCATTTCTTCTGTAGGAGAGGAACGGGTTGAGGCATATTTGCCACCGCCGCTTCCCCCAGATCCACCGGTTAATATGCAAACGTTAACCGACAAACTGGGAAAGGCGCATTGGGTCATGGGAAGATTGGATGGCGTGAGTGCGATTTTGCCAGCTACTCCAATTTTTCTGTACGCATACGTCAGGCAGGAGGCGTTGCTATCATCCCAGATTGAAGGAACCCAGTCATCATTGTCTGATCTGCTACTCTTTGAGGTTGATGATGCACTTGGTAATCCCCCGGATGATGTACAGGAAGTGTCCAACTATGTGGCTGCGATGAATTATGGATTAGAACGTATCGCAGGCGGTTTCCCAGTAAGTCAGCGCTTGATGCTGGAAATACATGAAATCCTCCTTTCCAAAGGGCGTGGGAGTACAAAACTGCCAGGGGAATTTAGGCTATCACAAAATTGGATCGGAGGATCGCGTCCAGAGAATGCTTTGTACGTTCCCCCTCCCCCATGGTGTGTCGCCAATTTGATGAGCGACCTTGAAACATTTATTCACACGGATTATCCCGAATACACCGCTCTGGTCAAGGCTGGTTTGATGCATGTTCAATTTGAAACGATTCATCCATTCTTGGACGGGAATGGGTGCCTAGGGAGATTGATGATTACATTCTTGCTGTGCGCGAGTGGACTTCTAAGACATCCGATTCTCTATCTCAGTCTGCATTTCAAGACATACAGATCTCGTTATTATGAGTTATTACAGCGCGTGCGCACACATGGTGATTGGGAAACATGGCTTGAATTCTTTTTGGATGGTGTGATCCATACGTCGGAGCATGCTATCGAGACTACCCAAAAAATTCTCGAGCTATTTGAGAGAGACCATGAAAAGATTAAACAGTCGGGGAAGCTTGCGTCATCACCACTTCGGATACACAGAGTATTGCAGGAGCGTCCAGTGCTCTCGGCACCGTATGTCGTCAAGAGTGCTGGCATTTCGTTATCGACAGTATACAGTGCCCTCAGGCACCTTCAAAGCATAGGTATCGTGAGAGAAGTGACCGGAAAGAAAAAGAATCGCATTTTCGCGTATGACGAGTATTTTCAGATTTTGAACAAGATCAGTGATCCCACTGCATAAAGAGCCCGACTTAGGAGTAAGACTGACTTTACTGAGCTTGGAATAATGGGTTGTTAGAGAAATTGATGGGAAAGGGATGTAAAGGATGCAAGACCTCTTTATTGACACGAAGAGTTGGTGGATGCGGTGCAGGAGAATTTTGCTCGTTTAGCTCCTACGTACGGTGTTGATTTGGAATGTCCGCTGGCTGCCCTTATCTTTGGTCTGGGAGTTAATCTATTGCGAACAGGGGAGTGCCTTCTCGGTAACGAGAGGGCTTTTTTATGGGCAAAAAACCATGTTAATATCCGGGTAATATGAGTTTTGTACCACGACCTTCAAAGCTTGCATTGGCTGATGGCACGGTAGTCAACGGTACAGCAATTGGTGCCGGTGGTGAGAGTGGAGGGGAACTCTGCTTTAATACAAGTATGACAGGGTACCAGGAGATTCTTACCGATCCCTCCTATCATGGACAGATCATGATGATGACCTATCCTCATATTGGGAATTATGGTGCCCATGATGAGGATACCGAGGCGGCAAAACCAATGGTTTCCGCTTTGGTCGTCCGGGCATTTTCCCAGGAGTATTCCAACTTGCTGGCACAGGAATCCCTGCATAACTATATGGACCGACATGGTCTGGTCGGGATCACGGGAATAGATACCCGAAGACTGGTCCTACACATTCGTAAGTGCGGTGTTATGAATGCTGTGATCTCATCCGTAGACTTGGAGGATAGTTCTCTGATCGAAAAAGCGCAGGATTGGCCCAGCATGGAGGGATTGGAATTAGCGTCCAGAGTGACATGCAGTGAATCTTACGTATTCTCCGATTCAGGTGACCGACGTATTGCGGTCTATGATTTTGGGGTGAAAACGAATATCCTGCGCACGTTTGCAGCACTAGGATGTCAGGTTAGAGTTTTTCCTGGCGCGACCCCCCTGAAAGATGTCTTGTCCTGGTCCCCAGATGGATTATTCTTTTCGAATGGTCCTGGAGACCCGCGCGCCATGCCAGAGGCAGTGGATTGCGTGCGGGAGGCAATGACTACAGAATTACCTCTTTTTGGAATTTGCCTCGGGCATCAACTGATGGCGTTGGCACAGGGGATTGAGGTATTCAAGATGTATGTTGGTCACCGAGGAGCCAATCAGCCGGTCAAAAATCTTGCGACTGGACATGTTGAAGTAACGACTCAGAATCATGGATTCTCAGTTGATCCTGAGTCTGTGTCCGCTAAATTGGCAGACGTTTCCCATCTGAACCTCAATGATCAGACAGTTGAGGGCCTTCGATTTAAGAAATTTCAAGGATTCAGCGTTCAGTATCATCCCGAAGCATCTCCGGGGCCGCATGATAGTCGTTATCTGTTTGAAGAGTACCTAAAGATGTGTTCAAAAACCAAATCCTGATTGATGCCCCGGCGCACAGATATTCATAAAATTTTATTGATTGGATCTGGCCCGATCGTGATTGGCCAAGCTTGTGAATTTGATTACTCAGGAACGCAGGCATGCAGAGCACTCCGAAAAGAAGGGTATGAGGTTGTACTTATCAATTCCAACCCAGCTACAATCATGACCGATCCGATTACAGCGGATCGAATCTATATGGATGAATTGACAGCAGACTCAATCCGTCGTATTGTGGAAAAGGAGCGTCCAGATGCTGTGCTGCCAACTATGGGAGGTCAAACCGGATTGAACTTGGCCGATGAACTACAGCGGCAGGGATACTGGGAGGAGCAGGAGGTAAAAGTTATTGGTGTAGACATTGATGCAATTCATATCACGGAAGATCGACAGCAGTTTCGTGATTTGATGGAACAGATTGGTGTAGATCAGGCGAGAAGTCGGGTAGCCAAGAGTTTGCTTGAGGCCAAAGAGGTAATCCAATCTTTGGGCGGCTTGCCTGTAGTGATCCGACCATCTTTCACGCTTGGTGGCGCAGGAGGTGGGATCATATGGAGCCCAAGAGAGCTGGAACGCAAAATTATGCGTGGACTGGAGCTCTCTCCCGTTCATGAAGTTCTCGTGGAGGAATCGGTGTATGGTTGGAAGGAATTTGAATTGGAATTACTTCGGGATCGTAACGATAATGTGATCATCATTTGTACGATTGAGAATGTAGATCCCATGGGAGTTCACACGGGTGATTCTGTTACGGTGGCCCCCGCACAGACACTGACCGATAAGCAGTTTCAGCATATGCGGGACACCGCGATTCGGATGATGAGGTCCATTGGAACCTTCGCGGGAGGATGTAATGTCCAGTTTGGAATTAATCCAGTAGATGGACGCATGATTGCCATCGAGATCAACCCGCGCGTTTCCCGGTCATCCGCGTTGGCATCAAAGGCAACCGGGTACCCAATCGCGAAAGTAGCGGCGCGACTTGCGGTTGGTTATACCCTGGACGAACTCAAGAATGATGTGACCCAGACTACGAGTGCGTGTTTTGAACCTGCGATTGATTATGTGATTACTAAGATTCCTCGGTGGAATTTCGAGAAGTTTGAGGGGGTTGATGAGGAGTTGACGACGCAGATGAAAGCGGTCGGAGAGGTGATGTCCATTGGGAGAACCTTTACCGAAAGTCTACAGAAAGCCTGGCAGAGTCTGGAAATCGGCTATGCGGGATTAGGGGCGGACCGAGAGGATCCGAAGCGCCCTCATGTACGTGAGCGCCTGCAAAAATCCTATTGGGATCGAACGCTGCAAATCAGGAATGCATTTATCCACGGTGCATCCATGGATGAGGTGTACGATATCACCCGGGTTGACTATTGGTTTCTGCAGCAGATCAAGATGCTTGTTGATCTGGAAAATGAAACCCGTCAATTGCGCTTGCAGGACCTTACAGCAGAAAAACTTCTGAACCTGAAGCGGCATGGCTACTCCGATGTTCAGATTGCCTGGCTTGTCACGGACGAAGTCACGGAAGAAGAAGTACGTGCGCACCGGTTATCATTGGATATTAAATCTCAATTTCTCCTCGTAGATACGTGCGCTGGAGAATTCCCGGCAATCACGCCATATTTCTACTCCTCCTACGAAACCGAAAGTGAGAGCGTCGTTTCGGATCAGAAAAAAGTCGTCATCCTCGGTAGTGGCCCCAACCGGATTGGTCAGGGAATAGAATTCGACTATTCCTGCGTGCATGGTGTGCAGGCGGTACAAGAGATGGGGTATGAGGCAATCATGGTGAATTGCAACCCGGAGACCGTGTCAACTGACTTTGATATTGCAGACAAGCTCTACTTTGAGCCGGTATTCTGGGAACGGGTCCTTGATATTATTGAACACGAGCAGCCCGAAGGTGTCATTGTACAACTTGGCGGCCAGACCGCATTAAAACTGGCAGGCAAGTTGTCGGAGCGGGGGATCCGAATCTTTGGTACTCCCTATGATCGGATGGATTTGGCTGAGAATCGGGGCAAATTCTCCGACATCCTGAAAGAGTTGGAAATTCCGTTTCCCCCGTACGGGATGGCTCGGACCGTGTATGAAGCTGTGCGTGTTGCGGAATCCATTGGGTATCCTATTCTGGTTCGTCCCAGTTACGTCCTGGGAGGGCAGGGGATGAGGATTGCCATTAACAAGGAAGAAGTTGAGCGGTACGTTACAGATATTTATAAATTGTTGCCAGACAATGAAATTTTGCTTGATCTGTTTTTGAACAATGGGATTGAGGTTGATGTAGATGCCGTAAGGGATGCAGATGGAGAGGTATGGATTACAGGGATCATGCAGCACATTGAACCTGCAGGAGTACATTCAGGGGATTCGACAGCAGTCTTGCCTCCTCATTCTCTGGGTGAAACAGTTCTCGAAGAAATCAGGAAATACACAATTGCAATTGCAGATCGCTTGGAAGTTTTGGGATTGATGAATGTACAGATGGTTGTGCAGGATGAGTCGGTTTATGTGATCGAGGCAAACCCCCGTGCATCTCGCACGGTCCCGTTTGTTGCAAAGGCAACAGGGATCCCTGTTGCCCGAATTGCCAGTAAGGTCATCTTGGGAGCCAAGCTCAAGGAGTTTCGCAGTAAGGGAATGCTGGACTCCAAACTCAAAGGATACGCAATCAAAGAACCCGTATTCTCCTGGTCAAAGTTTCCTGAGGTTCGCAAGGAGTTGGGACCGGAAATGAAATCTACCGGCGAAACAATTGCCTTTGTAGATGCACTCACAGACAGGCACTTCAAACGTCCCTACGAAATGAGGAATCTCTATCTGTCGCGTTAACAGATGGCTGGACACAATAAATGGTCGAAAGTAAAGAGGCAAAAAGCGGTTACAGACAGCCGCCGTTCAAAGGTGTGGGCTGTGATTACTCGCGACATTATGGTTGCAGCCCGCGAAGGTGGAAAGGATCCAGATATGAATGCCCGGTTGGCTCTAGCCATCCAAAAAGCCAAGGGCAAGAATATGCCCAAGGAAAATATTGAGCGCGCGATCAAGCGTGGGGTAGGAGAGATTGAGGGACAGGATTATAAAGAATGTACTTATGAGGGATATAGTGCACAGGGTGTTGCCATCATGGTGGATGCACTGACCGATAATACAAACCGGACGGTTGCAGAGGTTCGTAGTGTATTTTCTAAGAGTGGTGGCAACTTGGCAAAATCGGGGAGTGTTGCGTATTTATTTGACCGTAAAGGCTTGATTCAGATTCGCTCAGATGCCATTGATGAACTGGAGCTCTTCGAACTAGCTGCTGACAGTGGGGCAGAGGATGTAGAAGAAGATGGTAATATATTTGTGGTGGTTACGCCGGTAGAAGCTTTTGAAACTGTTCAGGCCAAGATCTCTGCTGCCGAAGTCGAGATTGAGGAATCCCGTCTCGTTCGCGCTCCAATGACAACCGTTCAAAAATCGCCTGATCAGGTTCGCCAGACAGAAGCTCTGGTGGCAAAATTGGAGGATTTACAAGATGTGCAGGAGGTCTTCACGAATCTAGAGGTGTAATGCGGATTTTGGGTATAGATCCTGGTTCGTCACAAACCGGTTACGGCGTCATTGATGCCGATAATCGGGTGCACGGGTATGGGGTTGTTGCACTCACCGGGGATCATATGCTCCGCATCCAGACCATTTACCACGAGGTAACCAGGCTTGTAACGCAGCTAAAACCGAATACCTGTGCGATTGAAATGCCAGTATATGGAAGTAACCCGCAGGCAATGCTCAAACTTGGACGTGCCCAGGCAGCAGCAATGCTGGCGATTCTGAACCAAGGTCTATCCGTAGCACAGTACACACCAAAAACGGTGAAGCGGTCAGTTACGGGGAATGGGAATGCGAGCAAAGAGCAGGTTGCATATATGGTATCTAGCCTGCTGAAATTTGAAGGATTGAACGAGGGGGTCCCTCATGATGCATCGGATGCCTTGGCCGTTGCATTTTGCCATAAGGAGAGGGAGCTAACAGGTAAGAAGTCTGATCAGCCTCGCTATAGCGGATGGGCCGCATTTGTCCGGGAAAATCCGGACCGCGTGATTGAGGGTAAGTGAGGTAATTCTCGTGGAATTCGTACCCCATTCTGGCATGCGATCATGGCAGCAGTGAGCAGGGGGCCTGCGGTGTAATATCTCAAAATTGAGCACCTGACGTGGTGAAAATGCGTCTTTTTCCTCGGATAGGCGAGAAAAAATATTTTTTTTTCTCGCCAAGCTGGATTTAGGGGTTTTTACCTGAACATTGCTCATTAATCTGCGTTAGGGGCGCGTTGCAATTAACTATCCCAGACCCGTGCCGAAAAAACCTAAGACAAACAGTGAGTATCAGTTGGAGCGCCTGCCAGTCGTTCAGGTCTTCCACTGGAAAAGTCGATCCAAGCCCGCCCTGGAAAAAGGCGAGGAGGTCTATTATGGTCCCTTTCCAACTTCCTATGGAATTGGTGTAGTTCAAAATGTAACGAAAGGCCTCGTTTCGGTCGATTTTCGCGGCACGGGAAGTGCCCGTGTACATGAGGATGTCATCCACGAGCGTTACCTTGTTCCGCTCAAGGAAGCGGCTCTGTAGGGGACTGGCAAGCCTCCAGGCGGTTCGATTGAACCGCATAGTTTTTCATATTTTCGCCAAGCGCAAGATTGATGAATTTCGCGCTTGTTCGGGTGAGTTGTATCCATGAATTCTTTAGTTCTTCAGGGAGTTACCAAGTGTTTCGGCAAGGTCACTGCCGCTCAGGATATTTCGTTTACAGCTAGTTCCGGGCGGATTCTTGGACTTCTAGGGCCAAATGGTGCTGGAAAGACCACAACCATCCGTATGATCGCCAATATCTTTACGCCGGATGAAGGTACGGTTACATTTGGTGGACGTGAGGTGGGAGCATGGAGCCAAGAGAAAATGGGCTACCTTCCAGAAGAGCGGGGGCTATACAAAAAACTTAAGGTAAATGACCAACTGCGGTACCTAGCCGCGCTCAAGGGGCTGGGATCACAGGAGTCCGCCAGTAAAGTGGAGTACTGGCTGGATCGTCTTGGATTGACAAAATGGGGGGCACGAAAAGCTCAGGATCTATCGAAGGGGATGCAGCAAAAAGTACAATTCATTGCTACGGTGTTGGCAGATCCTCAACTGCTTATTCTGGATGAACCCTTTAGCGGGCTCGATCCAGTCAACAGCGAGCTGCTCCGGGAGATTATTGCCGAGATGAAGCAGCAAGGGCGGATTATCCTGTTCGCGAGTCATCGTATGGAGCAGGTGGAGCAGTTGTGCGATGACATTTGTCTGATTGCAAATGGGCGACTGGTGCTCAGCGGAGGTTTGAGGGAAATCAAAAATAGTTTTAAGCGCGAGAAGCTGGTCTTGGAATATGAAGGGGAGGTACCATTTCTGGATGCTATGCAGAAATCTGGCGAGATCCAGGTTCTGGAGCTCAGAGATGACGGGTGTGTTTTACGTATCTCGGAGGACTGTAATCCGAGAGCGTTGCTTGATCGCGTGTTATCGGTTCCTGATCTTGCGCTGTACCGTTTTGAGTTGCTTCAACCATCAATGAACGAAATATTCATTCGGACCGTGGGGGCCAGCGATGAGTCATAAGATCCTAGTGGTTACTCAGAGCGAGTTTATGCGCCGAGTGACCTCAAAAACCTTCATTTTGACTACGCTGTTGGGACCGGTACTGCTTGGAGGATTTATTGCGGCCATGATCGCGATCTCAGTCTCCACAATTGAGGATAGTCTCAACGAATCGTTCTCTACCGAGCCCCTTCGAATTGGCATCGCTGATGAGACAGGAGTTTTAGGAACTAGGATCATGGAGCAGGGCGCGGGTGAGAATACAATTGTGCTGATTGCACCTGATTCTGTCGAAGATGCAATGATCAATGGAGAGATCGATTCGTACGTCCACATTCCTTCAGAGATCATTACAACGAATGTACAACCAGTCCTGCACTCTATGGGTGGGGATAGATATGGAGTTCGGGTAACACTATCGGAAACCATTGAGAGATCCCTGAAAGATTTTCTTCTGGCCCAGAACAACGTTGCCCCGGATGTACGGGCAATTCTAGACCGATCCGTTTGGGTGGAATCGGTCGCCTATAATGAGGAACGGGAAGTAAGGGAGGAGGCTGAATCGGATGACGCGTACCTTGTCCTCGGAGGTATCCTTGGGATGCTGATGTACATGGGGATTCTTATCTATGGTACGTTGATCCTGTATGGAGCAATGGAGGAGAGAACGACACGGGTGGTTGAGGTGATTGTCTCCTCTGTTCGCCCATTTGATCTGCTGATGGGCAAGGTGCTGGGGATTGGCTTGGTAGGTTTTGCTCAGATGGCAACCTGGGCCGTAATGCTCGTCGGTGTTACGATATTGGCAGCACCACTGATAGAGCTATTCATCGATCCAGCAATGTATGATCTAGCGGCAGATGCAAGCACCCAGGAGCTCATGGCAGCAGCGGATATCCCGATACCAAGTATTTCGCCGGCCATACTGATTTGGTTTCTGCTCTACTTTGTAGGTGGTTATCTTCTCTATGGTGGGTTATTTGCCGCAGTCGGAACGATGGTTGACTCCCCGCAGGAGTCGCAGACCCTGCTACTTCCTCTGATGATGCCGATCATCATCTCGATCGTGTTCATGGGCACGGTCATTGTAGATCCGCATGGCTCGCTTGCTGTGGGTCTGTCGCTATTTCCCCTGACATCTTCGGTTCCAATGATCGTGCGCATTGCGATTGGTGGAGTCCCCCTTTGGCAGATTCTGCTGTCCTATGGACTACTTTTGGGTTCATTCCTGGCATCAATATGGGTCAGTGCACGAATTTATCGAGCAAGCCTTCTGATGTATGGAAAGAAGCCTTCCCTCAAGACGGTGATCGGGTATCTTCGAACTGGCTAAAGAGGTCTGGGCTTGTATTTCTGGCTTCCAACCGGAGAAGGGTTTCCTTGCGTTGGATCCCACCGCCGTATCCAGTCAGGTGGCCATTCGCACCGATCACCCGATGGCAGGGATAGACAATGGGGATTGGGTTTGAACCGTTCGCACGGCCTACAGCACGTGACAAGTTTACGTCGCCAAGTAGCCGGGCAAGTTGTCCGTATGAGCGAGTCTCACCATAGGGGATTGTCTCCAGTAAAGTCCAGACCCGTTTCTGAAATGCCGTTCCATGTGGATCAAGTTTAATTGAGAAGCGGGTAAGCTTTCCTGAGAAGTATGCATCAAGCTCGTGCGCAGCCGCCTCGAAAGGAATACCGGCCGGTTCGTAGTCCGATATCGCCCCGTATTCAATGTTTGTCAGACCAACAGACGAGAAAACTAGAGTCAAAGGGCCAAGCGGCGATTTAGGGATTACCCCGCATGTAGAGTTTTGTGGGACAATTAGCATGGGTAAAGCGTTTCAGGCCCCCTGAGTAATTATGATCAATAATATCATTTTTTAACGTAATGGAAACCTTTGTCCGTGAGACTGGCGACATGGTCCGCGTTTTGGAAATCAAGGCAGAGGCCTCGGATCTTGAAACAGATGTGCGGCTGGCGGTAAAAAAACAGCAGTCTGTGACTGTGCGACGCGGGTTTCGGCCAGGCCATGTTCCCCGCAAGATGATTCGGCGCATACACGCGAGCGAGATTGAGGATATCGTCGTTCAGGATCTAGTCAAGGAAGTGTTCGAGGATATAGTTATACGCAGTGATAAACATGACGTAGTTGGACGACCTCGTGAGATTTCCCGTGAATATAAGCTAGAAGAAGATTTGCACGTTCAAATTGAATTTTATGTGCTTCCCAAGATCGAATTGAAGGATTTCACAGAGCAGGTGCTTGAAGTTCCCGTCGCCGAGGTGACGGGTGATCTCGTTCAGTATTTAATTAAAATTCGGATGGCTCCACATCTGCCCATCAGATCACTTAATACGGATGAGAAAATTGGTGAGGCGGACTTGGGCATGTTTGACCGAATAACGTTCGAGTACGAAAATGTTGATCGCAAAACAGGACATGTTCTAATAGGAGCGGGGGACACGAAAACGAAGCAGTATTTTGACTATGCCACCGCTGTGCGTATGGGCCCGGAACATCTTGAGTTCGGAGAGACCTTCAAAGGGTACTCCGCTGGAGATGAATTTGTTATAGAAGACGATGAGAGCAATTCCGGATTGGTTCGGACGGATTCGAAAGAATCAAATCTACGGGTTAAGATTTTGGAGGCCGAGCGGTATGATTGGCCAGAAATTGACGATGAATGGGCCGCTAAAATCAGCGATGATTCAGTGAATTCACCGAAAGAATTAAATGGATGGGCACAGGAATATCTTGAGGATAGCTGCGAAAAAGCAAGTCGCAGAATGTTGGAGGGGCTCGTACAGAAGCGAATTTGTGAGCTACATCCCTTTTCCATTCCGGTAGAATTCCTAGAAGAGATCAACTCATTAGAACCTGGTGCTCTCCAGGAGACACCGACGGGCAAGCAACTTGCTGATATGATGAGAGAGCAAGTACGCTGGAATTTGTTACTCCCTGCCATTGAGGAGCGGCTTAATTCTACGTTGCCTGAGGAGTCCTCAGTCTCCGAATCTGCGAATGAGAATGCAGAGCAGGAAGGATCATCTGAAAAGAAAATTCTTGCTGAATTAGCGGAGCAGTTTAAGATTAAGCAGATCCCTGCCACCGAATGGCAGATGATGCGTATTGTAGCAGAGGAAAACCCTGTGAATAAGCCAACCCCAACAGACGGTGCCGATTAGATGGTAGATGATTTTGTCAAGTTTTCGAAAAGCCTCCAGTTGCCGGAGAGTATCTATAAAAAGGGGCTTGGAGATCAGCCCATCGGGAACTTGGTTCCAATGGTGGTTGAGCAAACATCCCGTGGAGAACGGGCCTACGATATATTCAGCCGTCTACTCAAGGAGCGTATCATTATCTTGGGTACACCCATCAATGATATAGTGGCAAACTTGGCGGTTGCCCAGTTACTATACCTGACTAGTGAAGACCCGGAGCGGGACATTAATATTTACATTAATTCACCGGGTGGACTGGTATACAGTGGGCTCGGCGTTTACGATACGATCCAGTACGTTTCGTGCCCGGTTGCGACTATTTGCGTAGGTTTAGCCGCATCTTTGGGGTCAGTACTGTTAGCTTCGGGAACGAAAGAGCACCGAGCGGCGCTTCCGAACTCCCGTATCATGTTACACCAACCTCTGGGAGGGGCCCAAGGGCAGGCATCGGACATCGAAATACAGGCCCGGGAAATTTTATGGTTGAAACAACGACTGTATGAGATCCTGGCACGACATACGGGGCAGGATACCGACACGATCGAGAAGGACGCAGATCGGGATTACTGGCTAAGTTCCCAGGAAGCCAAAGAGTATGGGCTAATTGATCGTGTACTTGAACCACAAGTACTTCCAAAGAAAAAGTGAGGGTACCGCGTACGGGATTTGAACCCGTGTTACCGGCGTGAGAGGCCGGCGTCCTAGACCCCTAGACGAACGCGGCAATGGGGTATTTTACTTGGAATAACCCCGGAGGGTTGCCCTATGCGGGATATAGTATGCTGCTCTGGAACCTCATCTTTTGGATGAAGGTAGCACCTAGGTGACTTTTGTGCTATGTCTGCGGTTATATATTTGGACTACAATGCTACGACGCCGGTTGATCCTCGCGTCGTGGACAAGATGTTGCCATACTTCACAGAACATTATGGCAACCCTTCCAGCCAGGCACACATGTACGGGTGGGCCGCAAATGCCGCGGTTGAGAAGGCACGTATGGAAGTTGCACAATGTCTTGGTGCATCCAGGCCAAGTGAAATCACCTTTACGAGCGGTGCAACGGAAGGGATTAATGCAGCAATCAAAGGTGTAGCTGAGGTCCGTTCCCGTCGCGGAAATCACATCGTTACCGTGCAAACTGAGCATAGCGCAGTGACCCATGCCTGTCAGCATCTGCAGCAGCAGGGATGGCACGTCACGTATTTACCGGTTAATTCAGATGGGCTTCTTGATCTTGACTCCTTAGAGGACAGTCTCACCGATGAGACGGTCTTGGTATGTATTATGTGGGCCAATAACGAGACAGGAGTTATACAGCCGATTTCTGAAATAGCAGGATTAGTTCGGGGGCGTGGGATTCCGTTCATGACGGACGCGACGCAGGCGGTTGGCAAGCTGCCGGTATCGGTGGACGATGTAGATATCCTCGTTTGCAGTGGACACAAAGTGTACGGTCCCAAGGGGGTAGGTGCAATGTTTGTTCGTAGTCGTGTACGGTGCGCCCCATTGATTGATGGGGGTGGACAGGAACGGGGGAAGCGAAGCGGTACCCACAACGTCCCGGGAATTGTTGGCATGGGTGAGGCCTTTCGGCTGGCGAAACTAGAGTGTGAACAGGATGCAAAGCGCCTTTCCACTTTGCGTGACAAATTTGAACAAGACCTGATAGATTCGGGAGTTGCAGTTCAAATTAATGGCGCCGGTGCTGACAGGCTCCCCCAAACAAGTAGCGTATCCTTTCCAGATTTGAACCTGGAGAGACTTCTCTTGTCTATTCGTACGCTGGCAGTGGGGACCGGAAGCGCGTGTGGATCCGGTAAGAGCATGCCCAGCCCGGTACTATCCGCAATGGGTGTTGGAGATGATGCCGCTAGGCAGACCTTGCGAGTCAGTTTAGGGCGTCCAACAACCAAACAAGACGTTTTTCAGGCCTCTGAATTACTTATGAAGGCCTTAGATGGACTTTACAACAAAGCTGCATGACTCAGATGGAAATTGTTAACCGTGTAGCTCAAAGTGGGATTGAAGTTTATGATTTGGAGTTGCTCTGGGCGGGACATGAGATAAAGGAATTGGATCTGGCTTCTTTTCTTGAGGGAGGATTTCTTCTGCGAGAGAAGTTATTTCGGTCACAGGTCGCTGCATACGACGATTGGCAGGCGTTCAATGGGGTTCATGTGGCACTCTTTTGCAGTACGGACGCACTGGTGCCGATGTGGGCTTATATGCTGATCGCTTCGCATCTTGATCACGCAAGGAGTATTACAATGGGACAAAAAGCTGATGTGATTCGAGAGCAATTTACGCTGGCGTTGGAGCATGAGGATTGGACAAAATTTTCTGACCGGATTGTTGTAGTTAAGGGTTGCGGCTCGGGGATTGTCCCAGAAAGTGCTTATGCCAGAGCAACGAGGGAACTGCAGAAGGTAGCCCGTAAGGTTATGTTTGGTGAGCCTTGCTCCAGTGTACCAATATGGCGTCGGCCGAAGGAGAAAGTGGCCCCGTCTGCATAGAGAGTAGATCACCGACGACCATTTTTTGTGACTGCGATTTCGTGCAATTTGGCCAAGTTAGACGACATCTCCCGCTGCTGTGATATCCGAAGAAGCCGATCGTCAGCCTATTGACAGGCTCCCCCAAAAGAGAGATTGAATGGACATTCGTGTTTCCCTGATCAAATGAAAATTGAGCTTGCAGGTAAGGTGGCATTGGTCACTGGCGCCAGCCGTGGCATTGGAAAAGCAATTGCTACAAGTCTCGCGGGTGCCGGTGCAACGGTTGCTGTACACTATAACAGGAATATCACGCAGGCGGAAGCAGTTGTCTCTGAGCTGGGTAATCAAGCAGCCATATTCCAGTCTGACCTATCACAGGTCGAAGCTTGTGAGGCGCTTCTGCAAAACGTCATGAAGACATATGGGCGGTTGGACATACTGGTTAACAATGCGGGCATTGCTCAATTTGTCCGTTCCTCTGAGCCTACCAACAAATGGGTTCGTGTGTGGGAGCAGACGATGGCGCTGAACGCCCGGGCAACTGCACTCTTGTGTCGTCTGGCAATCAGCTACTTTCAGACGCAGGGAGAAGGTCGCATAATCAATATTGCATCACGTGCTGCTTTTCGTGGAGATACAGCCGAGTACATGAGTTATGCAGCTTCAAAGGGGGCAGTTGTTTCGCTGACGCGCACGATTGCTCGTGCTTATGGGAAAGATGGGATCAAAGCCTTCGTCGTGGCGCCCGGCTTTGTCCGTACAGATATGGCCCAGGATGCAGTAGATTCCTATGGAGAAGAGTTCATTTTAGGGGACCTTGCTCTGAATAATTTAACAGAACCGGAAGATGTTGCCCCAGTGGTTACACTCTTGGCAAGTGGCTTGGCAGATCATGCCACGGGCACGTCAATTGATATCAATGCCGGCAGTTATGTCCACTAATGCTCCGGTGGCTGCTCTCTTGTTCAGTGTAAGTTTTTTCTCACCGGCACTCCTGCAGGGCTGCGATGACAGAGAGAATGTCGTCAAGGTGCAGGAGCTAAATGTCTGAACTCAAAGGTCGGTGCCCTGGTTGGCTTGTCTACGCCTGCGCTCGGCTAAATAACGCCTTAGGATAGCCGCGTCTCTGTTGTGGCTTCGCAAGTCAACATTGAATGAATGGCCGCCATCAGGACTGGCGACAAAGAACATGAAGTTGTGATCTTCTGCTGCTGCAGTTGCTCGGAGAGATGATGGAGAGGGATTGGTAATCGGTCCAGGTGGTAAACCACGATATAAGTAGGTATTGTACGAATGACGAATCCGATAATCGCGGTAGAGTAGTCGCCGCCGACTGCCTTCCAGCTCAACCAGTGCATATTGCACGGTCGGGTCTGCCTGCAAGGGCCAGCGTTTTCGCAGACGATTCAAGTATACACCGGCCACACGAGACTTTTCAGCGTCCACACTTGTCTCCCATTCGACAATAGCTGCCAAGCTCACGATCTGGTCACGCGTAAGGTTTCGATCATTCGCTTTATCGGCTAGCTCACGCTCAAAAAATTTGTCGAACTCCTTTTTGATGTGCCGAACAACATCATCCGCTTCCGTGAGCCAATAGAATTGATAGGTTTCGGGAAGCATATAGCTGAACAAGTGAAGCGTGTCCGTATCAAGCTCGGATGCTAGGGTAGTATCACGAAGCGCTACGAGAAAATCCTCCGATGCAAACGCCATATTGGCGGCTGCACTGCGAGCGATCCGGTCACGTCGGGATCCGGCTGGGATCCTTACAGATACCGGAGTCTGAAGCCCCTTTCGTAGGATTTGCAACAGGTGAACGTTCGATTTTCCAGAAGAAAAAACATAGTGACCCGCCTTCATTTGATCCTTCCATCCCGTCGAATGGGCTACTAAACGGAAAGTCCAAAGGTGCTTCACCAGTTGCCGACTTTCAAGTGAATCAACAACATCAATGAAAGAGCTCCCTCGAGGAATGTGCAGAGATCGGTCGTCCTCAAAAGAGGGCATATTCGGGGACCATAGCACCCAGGCCGCTCCCGCTCCAATCAGAACTCCTATACTTAATGTAAGAAGCAAGATTCTACGCATCATGAGGGAGTGATAACCAAGATTAGTCTACTCAGACTGATATTTTTGGCGCTCAAGTGCACGCGTCTCATCTATGATACGCTCGAAGAGTCTCCGCACAGCTTCAGCAGAGAGGGGACCTGGGTTTGTACGCATTACATTCTTGAGGATTTCCTTCTCCCGGGCAGGCATATAGATTGGGAGTCCCAGTTGCTGCTTGATCTCCCCAATATTATTCGCTAGATTCGAGCGCTCGTTCAAAAGCTTTATAATCTTCTGATCTATCTCATCAATCTGCGTCCGGAACGGTTCTAGATCTTCTTCCGAAACTGCTTGCCGCGGTGATACAGGCTTCATGGTGTAAGTTGTATGCGAGCGCTTACTCAATAGGTACGAATATGAACAAAAGTGAAATCTTCAGGTATTGATAATTTGCAGAGTCCGCAGTATCTTTCTTAACCAAAGATATGCTTTGATGACCTATAAGAATTTATTGCTTATTGCTGTTATAGCTTTTCTGGCGTTGCCTGCAGATGCGCAGTTCCGGGAAACGGTCCCCAATGCGTTTCCGCAAACCAGACTGTATAGTCCATCAAACAAGGTTGGTGCACTGTTGAACCGGATCTTTAACCCCAGCGTCTTTCAAATGAGCCATAGCTTCGAAATGACGGCCGGTTCCTTTGCTGGTAATGGGTATTCAATGGGAATGTACACAAATACGATGGTCTGGCAGTTCAGTCCTAAACTAGCTGCGCGAATGGACGTTGCAGTTGCGTATTCTCCTCAGAATCAGATTGCCCGGGAGGCTGGATTTGGGCAACAACACCCGCAGATCTTTTTACGTAATGCCGAAGTAGCATGGAAGCCATCTGAGCGTGTCCAGTTCCATTTTCAAATCAGACAAGATCCCTATGCATATCATGGCATGATGGGATATGGCCCCTATGGCTACGGGTATAATCATCGTCACATTGGACACTATAGAAGGGGTTTCTGGTTTTAGTACCGCACGGTTGGAGTGTACATGAACCGACTGAAGGCTTTTAGTCTTTCTATTTTCTCGACTCTATTAATCCTCGTTGTCGTCGTACTGGTCGTGTCTTTACTGGTGAACATTCCACTGGTAAAGGAGGCATTCTTTCCCGTTCAAGTCGCCTCTTCCATTAGTACTACTGAGATTGAAGCCCCAGGGCCTGCGGATATTTATCAGGTTGAGGTTCGTAATGGGGTAGGCGTCCACGGTGTAGCTGAACGAATGCGGACGTACCTGCGCTCAAAAGGATACGATGTTGTAGGCGTGGGGAATCATCCGTCCTTTGATGTTGGGCAAACGGTCATTATAGATCGGATCGGCAATCTGGAAATCGCCCAACAGGTCGCTGCATCTCTTGGTCTGCCACCTGAACGTGTCCAACAGGATGTGCGCAGTGAATTTCATCTGGATGTCTCAATCATTCTTGGTAAGGATTATGGGGTCATCCCTCCATTTGCACCCCCGCAAAGTGCTCCTCCCATTCAAGACCCGGATAATGGTAACTGAGCCACCTTTGGTCACGTCTTCTACCACGCCGAACAAGAAGCGGTTAAGCCCTATACCCGTGCAGATTCTTGCCCGGGAAGCTCTGACAGCCATACGGGAGAAGAAGGCTTCTGATGTGGTCATTATGGATATGCATAAGGCCAGTGGTATCGCCGATTATTTTATCCTGTGCTCTGGCACATCGGACATCCAGGTTAAGGCCATTGCGGAGGCGGTTGAGAAACGACTCAAGAGTGAATGTCACGAGGTTCCGTGGCATATTGAAGGTACGGAGCACCGCCAGTGGGTATTACTTGATTATGTGGACCTAGTCGTTCACATATTTACGCCTGAGAGACGTGAATTCTATGACCTTGAGCGGCTATGGAGTGATGCGCCGATAGAAAAGGTTGATGAAGGGACCGCGGTTCTGCTTCAATCATGAGAACAGGATTTGCGACCCTCACTGTGCTCCTGCTCGGGTATGTGACGGCTTGCAGCGGATCCAACACCGCAACGTCTACAGAACCAGACATGCGATTTGGACACCGATACGAAGGGGTGCCGCCGGATGGGTATCGCACGGTCACGATCAGTGTGCCTGAACAGGAGCACACGTTTACCTATTTTCCCGCAACTTTTGATCGTGTATTTGTACGACCAGAACTGCTTCAATTGGAGCAGGACACCGTAGCGGTGGAGGTCTTGGTCAAGGGCAGTTTGCCGGATGCATGTATGGAACTGCATGCCTTTGATCAAGAGAGGATGGGGAATATCATCACGGCCACACTGCAGATGCGCCGCGGCCAGTCACATGTGTGCGCAACTGCCCGTCATCCCTATCGGCTATATCTAATGTTGGACGGTGGCTTCATTCAGGGGCACTACACGCTGAAGCTCAATGATTCGACCATACCTTTTACGGTTCGAAAGCTTGAGACCAGAGAATAAGATTATCGCTCTTTCAACACAAAGGAAAGCATAATAACCCTCTGGACTTCGACGGTTATCCAGTGCATAGAGATATCGGAGCTGGATTCCCAGGAAAATTGAGCCCTGCAAATCCTGTTTCCAGGGATGTGGACGATCCGGGAATCATGATGAAGGTGATGGAGCTGTGCAGTATCCGGATCAAAGAGGCCAGCTATCCGACATCGGTCTACTCACCGATAGGATCTCCAGCCTTTTTTGAGGCGGTTAAGGACGCTTGAAGGTTCTGTTGATCCGTCAGATCCTCCAGGTATGCGTATGCATTGGAGCTATGGAGTATCTGAGATTTCGTACCAAACACCTCGTCAAAGTGATGCACAACAAAATTGGATACCTCATCAAGGTTGCATGGCCGATTCAATTCCTGAACGATCGAGGTGACTCCCCGGTCTGAAATCCCGCACGGTGTGATTCGGCTGAAGTAGTTCAGGTCGGGGTGCACATTCAATGCCAGACCGTGTGTAGTAACCCACCGGCTGGCATGGATGCCAAAGGCACAGATTTTCCTCTCAAATCCCTCGGTACCGACCCAGACACCCGTTCGTCCTGATACACGGAATCCGACCAGATTATATTCGCTAAGCGTACGAAGTACAACCTCTTCGAGGTTACGCATAAAGCGGTGCAAGTCACGATAAAACCTGTCTAGATCCAATAAGAAGTATACCACGAGTTGGCCGGGACCGTGGTAGGTGACATCTCCTCCACGATCAATATATACGACCTCAGCATCACCCGGCGCAAGTAGATGCCGGTCGTCTCCACTCTTTCCCATTGTGAAAACCGGTGGGTGCTCCAGCAGGAGAACCACATGGGGTAAGTGCGTGTGATTCTTTTTTGCTTGAATGAGACGCTCTTTAACGGCCTCTTGAAGTGCCCATGTTGGCCGGTAAGCGACACGCCCCAGATAGCATGCTATAGATAATTCGGATTGCAACTGTTTAATGGGAAAAGTTTACACGCAAATTGAAGCCACCATTGATGGTGGTGTAGGGGAGTCTTCGACTGTCGCCAATAAAGTCTTCGTACTGCACAAAGACATCTGCGGAAACAACATTACTGAACTGGTAGGCGATTTTTGGCTGTGCCTGAATCCTTGACGTACTTGTCAGGACGTCGACATAAGGCTCTTCAAGAACGTCGGATACATTAAATTCCGGATCAACGGCTGCGACCTCCATAGCCCGACGGATGTAGAAACTTCGATCATCGTTGGCAATGCGGGACAATGAGAGCGAGAAGTTAATGCGGTTATTGAGTGTCCGGCGAATGAATGGGAGCCGCAGACCCGACTTGGCCCAGGATGCTGTAAGCGAAATCTCGTTACTTCGGTTTTCATTTACGACATTATTGGTTGTACTCAGGGAATAAGAATTGGTCTTATTCCATGCGATGCTAGTCTGAATATTTCCTCGGAACGATAGATCTACCGCGATTAATGGCTGAAACCGTTCATTGATTCGCACTGCATCCACTTCTTCTTGTGGAATAGTAAAGGCGATCAAAGGCCCCTCTCCCAGATAAAAATTATCAGGTTGTCCACCACGAAGATTTGATCTGAAATCAGCTGAAAAGCTACTGGCGTAGCTGTGGCGCAGGGTAGCATTCTGGAAAATTCTTCGAATCAGCGGCCATTTGGCAATTCCCGAGTAACTGAGACTCCAACCCGGCAGTGGAAAGGGCATATTT
Organism: Rhodothermaceae bacterium; assembly: GCA_009838195.1. NCBI lineage: Bacteria > Pseudomonadati > Rhodothermota > Rhodothermia > Rhodothermales > Rhodothermaceae > Rhodothermaceae bacterium. The sequence continues at coordinate 155,124 of VXSC01000022.1, forward strand.
CCCGTAGACCCAAACACAAGATAACTTGACTGGAAATCCCGATAAACCAGACGGTTGGTCAGGACCGTTGATTCCAGTGTGTCAGGCAAGGGGCCGTCCGAAGAACATGCCGCCCCACAATCCGAGCGGTATTGATTCAGTTGCGATTGAAATAAATCCTGATAGGAGGCCGTAAAACTCCAGGCGGAAACCGTAACATCACTGGTCCGTGTAGTGTCCGCTCCCGGTTGTCCGTTATCCAGAATCCGGTACGTAAGGTTTTCGCGACGGGTCTCTTCCATCCTCCAGTTCAAGGTAATCCGCATTTGTGAGGACAGATTCAGGGATACTCGACCGGCCCACCGGTCTGCATCATTGAGTGCGTCGGTTACCTGAAATCGCTCGTCAATGACGCGTCCCTGCTCGGGTGTAATGGTTCGGTCAAGTCCCAAGCGATACCGCAGTGATGGCCCCTGGTCATTGAATACGGCGTCATACAAACTGTAATGAACCTGTACGTCACCAAGCTCGTCCAGAACCCCAACATTATTGGCTGAGGTATTGCGTGTGCCATTATACGTTAAGGATAGATCCTGAATACCTGTAAGCGCGAGCAGTAGTCGGCGTGTAAGTGCTTTGGGAGTTAAACTCTGCGGGAATCTGATCCTGGAAGTGCGGGTTGGGTTCTCTGTCTGCAACTCAGCAGGATCAGGGATAGGTTGATTGACGGGAGGATCTGCAATAGGAACCTCTTCCTCGTCCTGTTCTGTAATGGGAACCTCTTCCTCGCCCTGCTCTGCAATTGGAACTCCTTCCTCTTCCTGCTCTGCTTCACGCTCCTGCTCCTGTCGCCTCTCTTCCCGACGTCTCTCCAGTTCCCGACGCCTTTCTTCTCGACGCCTTGCCCGTTCCTGTTCTCTTATCTGGCGCTGAGCTTGAGCCTCAGATGCAGCGGCACGCTGCGCCTCCTCAAGTCGCTGATAGAATCCAAGCTTCCGAATGAGGTCTTGCGGGCGCAAGGTGAGTCCACCACGAATCGTGGTGGTGAGTCTGGTTCGGGCGCCTGTATTACTGCCTACAGACCCATTTGACCAATCAAAGTTTGTTGAGTACCCGATATCCTGAATCTGTATCCAGGACAATGCCCGATAGCGTTGAAGGCGAGGTCTGAAAGTGGCATTGAATCGGGATGAGTAGCTCTCAGGACGAATATTGGGTGCACCGGGCACACTGCCTCCAAGTGCCTGCCGGAACACCTGGCCGAATTTCCGGGGCTGAAGGTGGGTAAGCTCAAAAGCACTCACTCCTACCTGCGAATCGTCAATCACCCCTTCCTGAATCAGCGAGGCCAGGTTCGTATCGTCCAGTTGTGATTCAGCCCCGGTCGAATCAATTAAAATGACGGAATAAAGCGTATCAACTCCGATCGCATTCAAGCTTTGATCTGTGCTTGACTGTATCCCCAGATCGAGGAAGCTGAACGGACTGTATTGAAAACTAAAGTCTCGGGAATGCGAGAATTGGTGTTGAGCGCGAACCGGAAATTGTACATCCAGGGGCAAGTCGGAACTGCGTTGACGAGATGGGTCCGCGCGCTGCTTCGAGGACGAAAGTGCTCGGTTTGCACTCAGGCTGTAATCTAGTGAAGAGGGGAGGTAATTGAGACCGATATTACTCAATAATCCCAAGACAGGGACTCCCTCCAGCCAGGAAAATAATCGCAGGACTCTCGGGTTTCTGATCTGCAGACGGTAGCCGAATGATGTACTCCAGCGCCAGGAATTTCGAAAGGATTGTGTCGGTGTCCGGGTTTTTGTATCGGAGTAGGAATAACTGAAAGACAGGCCATCGAGCGTATTTCGCACTAGGCGGGAGCGTGCCCCACTCTTACTAACCCGTGTGGTGTATGAGGTAGTCTTGGAAAAGGTTTGCGCTTCTTCGCGAATCTGCTGTTGCCGGATCGCAATTTCTGAGCTGGTCAAGGTAGAGTCAGCTGCAATTGCATCTTGGAGGCTCGTGACACGTATGTCCCCCCGGTTCGGGTCAAATCGTGGAAGTCTGGAGTTCTCTTTCATCTCCATACTGACAGGTAATGTCCATCCGTACCGTTCCGGGATAAACTTGTCAACGCTCAGCTGGGAGTTGACGGTCCAGTTCTGGATATTGAGTTGTTCCCGATCAGCTAGAGTACTGGAGAGCGCACCAAAACCATCCGATTGTGCTCGTAGAGATACCTTAACGCGTGCCAGATCTGCCAATTTGATGTCCGCTGTACCATAAGCTGCATACCCTACTTCCTGATCGTATCCAGACACACGTAGTTCATTGACCCACACATTTGCCTCATTCAACACCTCCTCTTGCTCCGACACGTTTCGAATACCAATTACGATCGTAGTAATTCGATCAAGGCTCGGTGTCCCGCGGACTCCAATTCGTGTGCCTGGAGGAGCAAACTCCGCAATGGTTGATTGAAAGTTTGCATTTATGTCACTCCAGAACACTTCGTTGGGATCATATCCGTCCCCAGATTCATCCACGTATGTGTCACGCAGAAACTTCATTTGGTTCAGAGAGCTCAGCAAGATATTCACGGAATTGAGATCAATGAATGCCTCCCCGTCCGGATCGGGGTTTGGCTGATTCGTACGCCATAGAAAATCGGATCTTTGCTCCGAATCGGCGGGGAGTTCACTGAGTGGGCTGGCGGTCAGGGACTGTTCATATTCATAATAGTCGGAGTCTTCATTGCCCCCAAGTCGGATAAAAAATTTCAGGGCTCCCCGGTCTTCTGCTTCAAGAGGCCGGTTATTAATCTCGCCATCCAGGTGTACAAACATGCGCAGGTTCTTGTATCGGAGTAGGTCCTGTGCCGAGGTGTAGGTGTGGAAGACTGCCAATTGTCGATTTGGCAGAAGATTGCTTGCACGAATAACCATTGCTTGCTCTCTGGCATCTCGAATCGTATTCGACTGCGCTTCACGTACACGATTCCTGACCGCCCCCTTTGGGATTTCGTAACTGGGGCTTTCTTCATTATTCACGCTTTCGATACTGATGCGTGCCCCCGTAATCGGATCCTCAGGAGGAATCATCTCTCCATCTGCGTCCGTTGCATTGACCACCTCACTTGCTCTCCACTGGCTGCCAACCAGTTCGAGGGTCGCAAAGCGTATGGTGATGGGGGAGGTATGTCCGGTTGTCCAGATGCGGATGGATTCCATAAGTGTGAAGTCTTGAATATCCCCTACACGGCGGGTAAAATTCTTGACGGGAATCCGAATCAGGAACCATCCAGTCCCCGCGCCACCGGAAGACTTAATCTCGTTGATCACATAATCGTCCGTGTTCTCGGGTTGGGCCAGATTATCCAGGATCCCGAGATTGAGTGGCACTTCGTACTGGAAGTAGCTGTTTTCCGTATCAGAAGCAGAATTCAGATTAATATCTTCTGTGTCCGGTATGCGTGAATTCCCGTTGTCTTCTCCCGAAGGTCCCAGCTTACTATGGGCATCAAAGGAATTCAATTCGTGTCCAGGAAAAAATCGAGTGAAGCGTTCCTGAATCGTTGCGCCACCGGGAAAGAACCGATTATTGCCAAAAAAACTGTTGTTCAGGAAATAATAATAGTCGTCGGCAGAAGGATCCAGGAGTGCCTTTGCTTTTTCTCGGGCGAGTATTTCAGGATATCGGACACTGACGGTATTCTCTAGAGATTCGAGGAATTCCGCGAACACAAACTGTTCTGTTCCGGCTCCCCCTTCGTGCTCGAACTTGTTATCGGGGAATGAGGGGAGGCCGTCCAGCCCGAGATCCTCGGTGATACGTTCATTTGCATCAATCGGGTTGATTTTTTGATTCTGTTGTCCAGTAGACAACCTCGCCAATGATCCAACAATTCCGACTTCTGACAGCGAAAGGCCATCTTCTGTGTTGAGTTTATTATCCGGGATCACATCTTCACTGATACGGCCCATATCAACGATCAGCTTTGCCTGAGGATCGGTCTGTCCCGATTCAGGGTATACCCGCATTACAAACTCGACAAATTCAATATTTTTTGAGGTGAAGTCGGTGTTTCCTTCGGTCAGGCGCTGTGTCATCCCTCCCCATGCTTCGCGTGGATTGTCCAGAAAGCGTCCAAGGTCACGGTTATAGTTGTAGGGGCCGCGCCCATGTGGGGTAAAATAGAGGTCAAGTGTGGGCAGGATTCGTTCGCTCTGAAGTATTTCTCGATTCGGGAATACCTGTTGCGGAGTCACGAGATCTACAGCAGGAGTGATATCACCGCTAAACTTCTCCAGAGATGAGGCATTCAGTGTGTACCAGCCCAAAACTGCACGGCCATCATTGCTCAGATCGATTTCGGTTCCTCCCATCTCTTCCTGAACACCAATGACGGGGGCGCTGCTGAGCAGCCATGCCCCCTGACGAGCGAGCGAGATCAGGTTTTCAAACCCCTCAAAATCGTCCACGTAGGAAATTCCCTGAGTTTCGTCGGAGTAAAAATCTCGACCATCCTTTCGGAGCTCTCGCCTTTGGTCCTTGAAAGCATTCGTGAGTACATGACTGGGACGTAACTGGGCAAATTCTCCAACGACAGCGATGGAGCTGGGCTCCTTCGTTTGAACGAGCGGAAGCCAGTCAATTGCCCGTGTGAGCCACTGAGGGGTCAGTTGAAGACGGGAATCCAACCCCCAAATCATGTTGGAGATTGGCTCATCTCCAACGCGAAACTTATCGGTGAGTGATTTTTGACTCAGCCGCATGATGGTTCCACCCACAGAAATCTCGTCTCTCGGAAGATATTCGAGCCGGGCTCCAAGAAGCGTTTTCTGCTGAAGATTGATAAATGCGTTTTCTTCGTAATCGATCGCAATGTCTCGGCCAGCGACCAGGTAGGAGGTGTTTATAATGGTCACCGTTCCACCCAGATAGTCCACGATATAGTCTATTCCTTCCGTAAGCACGGTGCCACCTGAGGTGACTCGTACAGATCCTTCAACGAGGCCGGAATAGGCCTTGAGGTCATAGAAGGAGGGAATCCCCCCTCTGTGGGATCCTTCAATCAGGTAGACATTTTTTGCTGTATTTCGAGTGGCGTTCAGGCGCTTTTGCGTATACAGTTCTTTGAATACATAAAGCTCTTTTGCCTCAGCTTTTTCTTCATCATTCAGCCCACTGGCATCAATCAGGGTCTCGATCCTCTGGCCGAATGGCTCCAGGTAGGGAAAAATCAATAATCCATCTCCGGGAATGATGGTGTAGTTTGGTAGAAAGTCAAATAAGTTATCTGGTTTTTGAGCACCATCTTCATTGAGCCGGTCAAGACCGAGAACTTGGATAAGTGTCTGTTGTCCGGTGATCCCCGGGATCGTTTGGGTGGCAGCTTGTCCAGGCGGCTCGAAGCTGATATCCAGAGTAAAATCGGTGGGTAGCAGGCCTCGAGTAAGCTCATAGATATTCCGCATTTCCAGGTGCCAGGCTGCTGGATTGAGCTCATTCGCTTCCCCCAGGTTTGCGGGTTGTTGGAGGTTCACCGGTTTCAGTAGCTTCAGTACAAGGCGATCTCCAATCTGGCTATTGTCGCCACCGCCGGTCTGGCTGGAAAAGTCGCCAACCTGAATCTCTGATCCGCCCGCGAGGTAGCGGAAGGATACGGCCAGTGCTTCGCTCTCCTGAATACTTTGTCGTAGGCTAATGAATCCTAGGCCTTCGTCCAGATCATAGTCACGACCGAGTTCAAGTTTTTTGAATTGTCCGATCTGGTAGTCAACGGTGGTCAGAGGTTGCTGCATGGCAGCACTCTCAAGGTAGTCCTGCGGTACGGCTTCGCCTGCACGTAATTGATTCTGTAATTCCGCTGCGTCGTACTGGTCCAGGTTGCTGTTTGGGTGACGTTCCTGGGTATAGCGATTTGCATCGCGAATGATTGCTTCCGGCTCACCCAGGTCCACGACAGCGACGACCTGCCGAACGTTCTGCTCTTCTGGGGAAACCGGGGTCAATTTCCAGACTTCAATATCCGTAATGTGTGAAAAAACAGCATCCAGGATAATGTTGGGAGGATCACTTAGCGCCTCATTCCAGCGGTTACGGAAGTAGTAACTGAGAAAATAGTACTTCCGTTGACTGTAATCTGTGGGTCGGCGGCTAAAGCTGGATGTCTCAGCACCACCATCGAGAGAGAGCGAATTTGATTGCCCCTTCTGCTGGCTGGCGACGGTCGTGAGGCGCAGTGCTCCGAGCTGGAATTCAGATTTGATTCCAAACAGGCTTTGTCCACCCCGAATGAGGCTGGAGGGGGTTTGCAAGAAGACATTCCCGGCCTCGATACTTTGGATGATTTCATCTTCGTATCCGGTGTAGATCAGTTCCAGCTGGTTCTGAAAATCGAAATCGCGGTTGGTGTCCCAGTCGACATTGACTTTCATTTTGTCCCCAATCGTTCCGGTAACCCCCAATCGCAGGTCCATCCGAAACTCTGGTGTTAGTTGTGACCCTCGTCCAATGATTGCCTGTTGTGCAGTTTTCTCGTAGATGAATGCGGGCCGAATATCCGCACTTCCATTGACGCGGAGGTCCACTTCATTTTTACCAAAAATGGTGGTAAAACCACTTTGGCGGCCTCCCGGCACAGAGATTGACAGGCCAAGTCCCCGACGCTGTCGTTCTTGTAGATCTCTCCGGCGCTGAAGGAGGGTGTGCCAGTTGCGGTCAAGATTTTGGGAGAACCTCTCGGCCTGGTATTGTTCGCGACTAACCCGGAGGGAATGTCGGACATCTTCTCCAGCTACACGCTCTGTGATCGTATAGAATGAACCTGTACTGTCCAACTCAACATCATGTCTCCAACCAGAAAACAGTCTCGCCCCCAGGGATCGTCGCTCTGTTGGTAGTATCACGGCCGTGCGCCTGGGTAGCACCAGGTTGGCAAAATATCGTTTTGCGCGTTCGTTTGTATCTGGTGGTGGTGCAAGTGAATCAATCCGAACGAGAAGAAGACTGTCCAGCCCTAGATCCAGGACCATTTCCCGCACAGAGTCGCGACCCAGACGGGAGAGAAGTGCTCGGAGGGAATCAACCTGGTGCAGCGTTACGCTGTCTGTGTCCGCGACTGCGATATCCCCCCACAGGCTACCTCGAGAATGATCTCCCTGGGCAGCGGCATGCGCCAAAAGCATCCAAACCAGCAGCGCTCCTGCGGAGTATACCACCAGTTGGCGTACTGCAAAAAGTCGTCTGTTCAGGTGCATTTATCCTGTTGACGAGCCTATACTTGTCCCGTAATAATGTAGTCCGTGCCTCTTGTGCTCGTATCAGTAAATGCAGATATGCAGGTCCTTTTTTTGTAGGTTGGAGAGATATAATTATTATTCATTGCAACGCGAGGGGAGTAGCCATGTTCAGATCCATACTTTTTCTGGGGACAATCCTCCTGACAGGCTTGGTCATCGGCTGTTCGGCTACACAGGAAAGTGATATCCAAAATCTGCTGCAAATGCAGCAGGACGCATGGAATGCCGGAGATATTGAAACGTTTATGCAGGGATACCTTAACAGTGACAGCCTTCGCTTTGTTGGGTCAGGGGGAGAAGTTCGGGGTTGGCAATCCACGTTGGATAGATACCACCGGGCGTACCCTGATCGGGAAGCAATGGGGACACTGTCGTTTGATCTCCGGGAAATTCGTATGCTTGGTCGTAGGCATGCAATGATTTTTGGTGCTTACACATTAGAACGGGATAATGATCAACCCACAGGGCTATTTACATTAATCGCTGAATATACTGAAGATGGCTGGCGTATCATCCATGATCACACATCTGCAGATCCAATCGACTACCAGAATTTAGAATGACAGATCCCTGTTCGTATATGCAGGATAAGGTTGTAGTAGTAACAGGTGCGGGTGGCCGTTTAGGTCAGCGCTTGGTTGCACAGTTTACAGAAGTCGGTGCACATGTGGTTGCGATTGGCAATGAAGGGACCGAAGATCTAATCCTGGATCTGGCGAACGAGGACGAGGTCGTGGATGCGTTTGAGCGGATTCAGCGTGAGTGCAAGCGTATGGATGTCCTTGTCCATGCAGTTGGAACATGGAGTGAATGGCCACTTCTGGATACGAAGTTGGAAGATTGGGAGCGCATGATGCAGATCAATTTGACCACCGGCTTTTTGTGCTTCCGCGAAGCAGCCCGGCATATGGTCAAGGATGGAGGGACGATTATAGGAATCTGTGCTCGGTCCGGTCTTGAAGCTGCTGTCGCCCGGGGAGGAGCCTACGCAGCAAGTAAGGCAGGTCTGCTACGCCTTGTGGAAGCAGTTGCAGCAGAGCACCCAACACTGAACACGTATGCTCTGGCCCCGTCCGTGATTCTCTATAAGGACGCTTCTGGCCCAGGAGTCCATGCGGATGATCTAGTCCAGTTGGCCATTCAGTTATGTTCCGAGCCTGCAAGTGCGCTTCGTGGAACCGCACTGCAGGCATACGGCATGCATTCGTCATGATCCAATGACCGAGGCTAATCAGGAATCCAGGGGATCGTTTGTTCAAACACTGATCCGTGTGTTTACCGCACAGGCGGTGGTGATGCTGTTTCTGTGGCTTTTGCACTCGTTGTACAACTAGTCGATGCACCTGGTTAACTGGCTCATTGTTGTAGCCTATCTTGCGTATGTCTTGTGGGACGGCTTACGTCGTTCCAGGGATACGGATCGTCTCAGGGGATATTTTTTGGCAAACCAAAGTCTGCCCTGGTGGGCGGTTGGTCTTTCGGTCATGGCCACCCAACTCTCTGCCGTGACGATGATTGGCACGACAGGGCAGGGAGCAACGGACGGGATCCGCTTTATCCAGTTTTATTTTGGTTTGCCTCTGGCCATGGTGATTCTGGGGGTCACGCTCGTTCCATTTTTGCATCGTAGCGGCGTTTATACTGCGTACGAGTATTTGGAGCGGCGATTTGGGGCGGGAACCCGGTCACTCACCAGTTTTCTGTTTCTGATGTCGCGCGGCATGAGTTGCGGAACCATACTCGCGGCGCCGGCTGTGGTGATGGCTGCAATATTTGGCTGGGATCTCACGCTAAGCGTTGCCGTGATCGGAATCCCGACCGTCCTCTACACTATGGTTGGTGGTATTCAGGCGGTCGCATGGGCCGACGTCAAGCAAATGATTCTGATCGTGCTCTCGTTGGCGGTTGTAGTAGTTGTACTTCTGGTAAAGATGCCAGTGAATCCCCATGATGCACTTCAGATTGCAGGTGCGACAGGTCGGCTACAGGTATTTGATTTTTCGTTTACTCTCACCGAGACCTATACATTCTGGTCTGGTCTTTTAGGGGGGACGTTTCTGATGCTCTCCTATTTTGGAACCGATCAGAGTCAGGTACAGCGATATTTAGCGGCCCGCTCGGTTACGGAGGCTCGTCGATCTCTGCTGATGAGCGCCTACTGGAAGATTCCGCTTCAATCACTTGTACTACTCATCGGGGTTCTGGTATTTGTGTTCTATCTCTTTCAGGCGCCACCACTTCTTTATAATCCTGCCCATGAGGAGTCCGTGCGCAGCTATGCCCCAGAGGCGTATGCCGAATTGGAAACACGCTACAGTGCCGAGTTCACGGCACGGACGGAAGCTGCTGAGGCAGTTGCGGCAGGTTTGCCGGGAGCCTCCGAGCGGCTGGAAGCGCATGAAGCTGCCGTGGGCAGTCTTAGAAGTGATGCACTGGAACTTGCGCGTGAGGCGACGGGGGATGAGTCAGTTAGAGATGTGAACTACATCATGCCCCGGTTTGCACTGGATGTTCTTCCCTTGGGGTTGACAGGACTCTTTATTGCTGCAATCATGGCCGCTGCGATGTCGAGCATTTCTTCGGAGCTCAATTCGCTGTCAACAACAACGGTCATTGACTTCTATCGGAGATGGATTCGTCCAAATGCTCCAGAGACGCACATGCTATGGGTGAGCAAACTTGCTACCGGTTTTTGGGGGCTGTTTGCATGCTTTGTCGCTACATTCGCAGCGACGCTGGGGTCTTTGATTGAGGTCGTCAATCGGTTTGGATCATTCTTTTATGGCTCCATCTTGGGTGTTTTTATTCTGGCAATGATTCCGAAAGGGCGAGGAGTTGGAGCTTTTTATGGTCTGGTTGCGGGGATGAGTGCGGTTGCAGCAGTCAATTTTCTGGCCCCTGAAATATCATTTTTATGGCACAATGTGGTCGGGGCACTGACGGTCGTTTCCGTCGGGTTACTCCTCTCGTGGCTTCGAGATAGTATTTCGTCCAGCAATCGCTCGGGATAGGGTTGCTTCATCCGCGTAGCTGAGGGTAAGGCCAACAGGAATGCCTCGTGCCAAGCGGGTAATTTTGATGGGGAACGGTTCCAGAAGCTGGGTCAGATAGAGTGCAGTGGTATCCCCTTCCACGGTGGGACTGACGGCAAGGATCAGTTCGGTGATGTCTGAATCAGATGTACCCACCCGTTCAATCAGTGTACGGATATTGAGGTCATCGGGACCAATCCCGTCTAAAGGGGAGATCACTCCCCCCAGGACATGGTATCTACCACGGTACTCTCCGGTGCGCTCAAGCGCAACAATATCTTCGGCATCCTGCACCACGCAGACGATTCCTGATTCCCGTTTCGTGGAGTTGCAGATGATGCAGATCTCCGCATCGGTCACATTCCCGCAGATATCACATGCCCGCACGCGTTCTTTCATCTCCAACAGGGCGTTCGCCAGTCGAGCGACATCCTCTTTCGGCATCTTGAGAATATGTGCAGCAAGTCGCTGCGCACTCTTGCGACCGATGGTCGGGAGTTTGGAGAACTGTTCAATCAGAATTTCGACGGATTCCGAGGCGAACTGCATGGATTAGAGACCGAATTTCGAGAGATCCATGTCTTTGGGCAGGAAGCTTTCGGCTTGGTCACGCAACTCATTCTGCCCAGCTTCAGCAGCTTCGTCGAGTGCTTTGTTGACACCGGCAATAATCAGATCACTCAGCATCTCCATATCGTTTGGGTCGACAATTTCAGGATCCAGTTCGATCTTGATGATCCGCTGATTTCCATTAGCGGTCACTTTGACCATGCCACCTCCAGCTTCTGCTGTGGCAGTGACACGCTGCATGATCTCTCGTACTTTGCCGATCTGATTTTTCATGTCGGCCACTTGTTTGAGCATGTTGAGCATAGTCTTTCTCGGGTTTGATGGTCAGGGTGTGGGATTATGAACCGGGCGAAGCCCGAAGGCATCGTCGAGTTGTTTCAGAGCCGGGATTTTTGCTTTAAGTTTCTGGAACTCGGCATTTAGGTCTACTTCCGTAGATGGAAACACGTCAGGTTTTACTATAAATTCCACACGCTTATTTGCCAGTTCAGGTTGTGACTGCATCGCTTCCTTGAGAGCCTTTTTCAGGTTTCCGTTCTTTGTAACGGCGAGTTGCATATCATCACGTACCGCAATTTCCAGACATTGATCATGTTCTCTGAGGACAATCAAATTCTGGAGTGTGCGGATTGCCGGTACATCAGAGCGCTGTTCCATCGTTTTCAGGACGAGCTTCCAGCTCTCTTGAAGATCCGCATGGACCTCTACAGGTGCGTGGGATGGTTCAACAGGTTGGCGGTTTTCAGGTTTTTTTTTTGTTTGTTCCAGGGCCGGCCTACCTTTGAGTGCCGCAGAAGCAGGAGGTTCACCGGAGCGTTGAGCTTGCTGAGTCTCTGGCAGATCTGCGGGCTTACTTTCTTGGGGGGCGGTGGGGGCCGGTGCTGGTTGAGTGGGGAGGGGGGCAGGTGCTTGAGGCGCAC
>VXSC01000023.1 GCA_009838195.1 Rhodothermaceae bacterium
ATGGCCGGGATGAAACGGTTGCAAGGGCCTTGGAGATGGGAGCGGTCGATTACATTGTGAAGCCGTTTTCGCCCACGGAACTGGTGGCCAGGATCCAGACGGCGCTGCGCAAGAGCGACGCATTCCCAGAAATATTCCAGTCGGGGGCGCTAGTGATCAACTACGAGAAACGTCGGGTGAGCTTGCACGAAGTTCCACTGGAACTCACCGCCACTGAGTACGATCTGCTTCGCATCCTGTCCACCAACGCCGGTCGGGTCGTGACCTATGAAATCCTGTTGCGTAACGTATGGCGATTGGACAAGGTTGACGGTACCGACGGTAGGCGACGGATCCGGGCGTTCGTGAAAAAACTGCGAGACAAGCTGGGCGACGATCCGAGCAACCCAACCTACATCTTCACCGAGTCGCGGGTAGGCTACCGCATGCACAGACCCGACGACGCGCCAGAGACCCAGGGTTGACCATGAATGAGGGTGACAGACGAGGTTGATGAGTGAGAACTGGCGATCACAACCGTCTGATGGTGCTGGGGAGGACCAAGGCTTTCCATAGATGATTCCCGTGCAATGGAGAGACGGAATGTGTCAGGGCGTATGAAGCACGCCTTCTAGGATTGACGGGGAAAACGACGGCATGTTGGCATTTATTGCGGCTTCCGTATCTGTGATGATAGACTTCAGTACCAGGCGCGGCTTGCCGGCCTGCTTCCCGGTGACAGTGGGCGTGTACGACTCTACCAGACGGTGCGGAATATGCACTCAGTGTCTGGGGGCCTGCACGGACTGGTTTCAGAACTCAACATGACAAGTTTTCGGATTTTATTGCAAAATCTGATTTCTTATCCCATCTTTCAGGCAGAATTAATTCCGGTGGACGGGGTTGCTTGAATCTGCGGATAGGGTATACGCAAGCATAATGGTCCACTTTCTCAGAGTATCATAGCGCCTACGCACGCGCGCCTGAAGATAGACGTTAAGGGGCCAGAGCAACAGGCGAATGACCAGAGCCAGCATGGTGGAGACCACTGCTATCCCCAGACCGACCAGATCGGAGGCACCATGGCGGCTGCCGGTCATGAACAACACGAAAATCCCGAACAGGGTTCCGAGCAGGCCAATAGAAAGTGCAATGTACACCGCGGCCACAACATAGCGTTCAGTTTCCTTGTACTTTTCGTGATCCAGCTCGATGAACTGGGAGGCGTAGTCAATCATCGCCTGGGCCGATCCCCCACGCCGGAACTCCTCCAGAATAAGATTCCCCGTCGTAACGAAAGGATTTGGGGTTTTACTCTGTCCAATCGCATTCGAAAATCCTTCCGCAGAAATATTCTTGGTCTCAATCTTCAGCATGGCATTGCTGCCGCGCCACTGCCGGAAGTACCGCACATAAGCGGAGGTTAAGAGAAACAGGCCGACCAGAAACAGGACCCCCAATGGCCACTCAAAGCCCTGCGCATACTGGACCATCCCCCAAAAAGAAGTGGGAAGAAGGGATTCATCAGCGGCCTGCCCCGAAGTCGGGGGCATGGCAGTCTGTGTGGCGATCAATAGACGTAGCATTAGAGAATAATAGATGATATTTAACGAATTTCAAGTGATTGTGTCTGGACAGGTTGCACATCCAAGATTTGGGTATAGTCGCTGAGATCTTCCTGTCCGAGCAGATCCAAGAGTTCAACGCGATAGGTCCCCGGCGGCAGCAGCGCGGTGAACCGTCCCTGCTGCGAAACCGCTGCCCTGAGCACTTCGGATTCCCCCTGAAAGAAGAGTACCACCGCCAGTGTCGGCGAACTCAGCGGCAGGTTTTCCACTGAGCCTTCCACGATCGTATTGCGATGGACCGGGATGTCAATGTATTTGGTTTCCCCTGGATCGGACAGAAAACTGAAGGCAGTTCCGGTGGGCAGATCCAGTTCAGGGCCCTGAATAGAGCGAGGATCAATCACGACTTGGTACTGAGTGCTGGGTGCTAGAAAGTCTGCCCGGAGTGTACCGGATGCGTCGCGTTCAGTCCGTGCTCGCATCACATTGAGCTCCAGGCCATCCAAGGGAATCTCACCGGGATCCCGCATCCCGTCGCGGTCAATATCCATAAAAGGTCGGAACAGCGCGCTGCTCCAGACTTGGGAGTGCCTGGAAAAAACTAATCCGCGGCTGAGGGTCATGGAGCCGTAGAGGCTTTGCTGGTTATAAGGGTCTTCGGACTCCAGCGCAGTATGGCTTGAGAAGCTTGCCCACGGGGCATTCATGCGAATCGAAAACGAGGCGTTCATACCCTGGGCCGGGAGGTCATACCCGACGCGGGCACCGAACGAGAGGGACCGATAGGAGGCATAGAGGGTCATTCCCGTAAAGTCTACCGATTCGTAGCGTCCACCTTGGGCTTGGAAGCCGATTCGACCCCGCAGGCCTTTGGGCCGGATGTAGCGGGTGAGCGACGTGCGCCATTCCACGCGGGTATCCGTCGGCGCGTCGGGACTGAGCCGGGTGATTCCAGGACCGGCAGCGAGGACAAGGCTGATCTGGCGAGGCAGTCGGACGGTCCCGGATCCGTCCATACGCATAGAGGTACTACCGCCAAAGGATTCGAAGTGGGTTCCATTGAGAAACAAACTCAACCCCCCAATATTCCACCCGGCTCGCCCCACAAAACGCTGCCGATAGTAACCTAGTCCTGGTTCGGTCGCGATAGCAGCCTCCCCTTGGAACTGAAACCGGTCCCGGAATAACTGCAATGTGGCCCGGGCGGCTGGAGCCGGATAGGCGACTTCCGCACTGAACATGGCAGCATTGGCAATATTGCTGACCAGACCCAAAGTGGCCGTTTGTAGGGTGTCTATACGGGTGTAGCTTCCGAGCGTGGTCAGATTCTGGGATAGACCGTAGTCAAGGCGAAGGTGTCCATAGGCGGACTGATCAAACTGGTTACGCCCGACCTGCATATCCCAGTATAGAGTTCCGTCGGGCAGCAGGTCTTCGGTAATCAACAGGTATCGAGTTTGCCGGGTTGGGGGCCCACCGCCGGCGGGAACGATTTCCAAATCGGCGCGCGAAGTTCCGTAGTACGCAGGAACGGTGAGTCGGTAGCGCCCCTGCCCATCTGCCTGCACGCGGTCGACAACCACCCCGCCCACAAGGGCGGATACCAGTGCGTTCGGCTCCGCAACCCCAACCAGCTGTGCCTCCCGCTGCTGATGACGCGTGGAGAGGGGACGGTTGCTCATCTGCACCCCCTCGTAGTCCTGACGCGCGGGCCACTGGTTCACACTAGACCGGCCCAGGCTGATCTGAGTCAGATAGGCCGAACGCGGAAAATCAAGCAGATAACTGAACTGCCTCAGGGTAGTCGCTCCGTTATAAGCAGCCGTGCCGTCGGCGCGGATCTGTCCCCAGAGGGCACTGGCACGCATACTCAGGAATCCAGTATAGTCCGTGGTACGTGCCGAGCGTTGCGTACGATTGACCCGATAACCGAGTTGGGTGCCGCCGATCAGGCGCCGCTTCCGTCCATAGAGCATAGGGCCAAGTGCGAGCGTCGGAGCGAGGGACTGTGGGCGGAATGTATCGGCAAACAATTCCTGGGAGAGCCGAAGACTGAGTCGGGCTTGATCATAGGCGAGCATCCCTTCGGGAAAAACGCGCTCAAGATTGGAAGGCGTCAAAAGAAAGCGTTCTCCACTGTTAAAATAGCCTCCGGTGATCAGTGTGTCTGCCTGCTGTGGCTCATCGTCAAACTGCCGTAAGATGGTGCCGCGGTTAAAATCCACTTCGTAGATCGCACGGCCACTGTGGGCCCGGACCACGGCTTGGTCAGTATTCACGACCATGCGGGCCTCTGAAAACAGTGAGACTAGGTCAATGAAATGGACCGCCTCCTGGGGATCCCAGTAGGCCTGAATGGGGCGAAGTGACGAGGGAGAGAGCGAACTGAGTACCCATGGAGACTCCTGCATAATACGGGCCTGCTCCTGTGCCTGAGCGGATAAAGATAGCAGTAGAACCGGGACACTCCATAAAACTCGATGCATGCTCATTCAATCCGTCGCGTGGAATTAGTTGGGGTTCTGATCGCGAATAGCTCGAAAGCGAGCCAAAAAGGTCGCGACCTTGTCGTTTCTTCCAAGCCTCCTGTACAGGTTCCCGATCTCACGCAGGTACGTCAACTGGTCTTCGCGCGTAAACCTCTCAAACACAGCCTCAATCTCCGGCTCCATCTTCAGAGCCTGTTCCGGGTTGTAGCGGGCCAGTTTTAACGCTTCAATGTAAGCCTTACCTGTGTAGCTACTTTCGGTCTCCACGACCTGCATCAGGTAGGTGAACGCACGGCCGGACTGCCCGTCCTGGTGGTGGAGGAGCGCACGCTCAAACAACGCCCCTGCATAAGCCGAACGGACATCCTCCTTGAACGCTGAATACGGCAACGGCTGCATGATCAGAGTATCCCGCACGCCCCGTTCACGTACTGGGGTCGGGTTGGGGGCGATGTTCTGGATCGTGTACCAGAGCATCTTCAGGGTGTCCAGTGCGGCGTCTTCAAAGCCGTTACTATGGGAGAGGACGGCATGATTATAATTGGCCTCCCAGCGCGCAGCGGGACGTGTGAGTTCCGGAATGAACTCACCCAACTCCGCGATGACCTCCAAGGGAGTATCCCGAGCAACCTGCCGCAAACTGTCGAAGACAATCCTATGATGTAAATTGAAGTAGTCCCATTGCGCCCACACCAACCACTGCTGGGAGAAGTCGACTTCTTCGGCGGAGGTCGCGTACTGCCGGGCCTGCATCAGTGCGCGGTAGACCCCTTTTCCACTTCTACTGTTGACAAATGAACGGTACGAACGCACACTGTAGTTGAACACCCGTGCACTGTCCACTGCAGCGTCCTCAAACGAAAGTCTGGCATCGTCCAGGACCGTCTCCGCAGCCCGAAGCCACATGACGGCACCCTGTGAAAAGTGCCCCAGTTGATCCAGTGCGTGGGATATCTCGGCCCACAGCCCGTGCTCGTTGGCGCGCAGCAGTATCAACTCCCGCAAGATAGTCAGTACCTGATCCCATGCCGCCTGCTCTCGGAAAGAGTTGGCCCGGATCGCATACACCCGTGCCAGTTGGTACCGCGATTCCTCGTGCCGTGGATTGAGCAGTACCGCTTCCTCTAACCGCGCCTGTGCGCCGGCCAACAAAGCCTGCACCTGGGTACTGTCTTGGGCGACCTGAGCACGTGTCGCTTCGGTGAGCATTTCTTGGGCCCCTTGAATCGCGTCCGCAAAGGCACTGGTATCCACGATCCCGCCTTGATCAGAGGATCCGAGGATTGAGGGACCGACTACTGCGGTCAGAATGCTCTCCGCATGTGCAATCAACTGCTGTCCCTCCAGAAACCGTGTCTGGGCCTGTATTTCGACTGCTGCATGCACAAACGTGCTGTCAAAGTCGCTCAACACGCCACTGACCACGAGCGAATCCACGCCTGGTAGCGGACCAGACACAAAGGCGACCAGCTCAGGTTCACCCTCGAGGTCGGGCTCCTGTACCACCGGCTCCTGTACCACTGGCGCAATCCGTGCACATCCAAACAGCACCGTGGCCAACAAGATCGGCAACGCGAAGCGCGGTATACATATTCTTAGGGGTCTTGTCATAGATTACTCTGCCTGTACTAAAAAGGTCGCGTTTCTACCGGCGTTTTGAATCAAGCGATTGACCTCCAGCAGGTAAATGACCGGGGCCGACTGGTCGGCATGTATCTCAACGGTCTGGCTTGGCTGGCTAGACGCAACCATCTCGTAAAATTCCCGAGGCTGCAGCGGCTGCTCTTCATTCGCCTGATCCAGGAAATAAAGTGCACCGGTCTCGTTGATGGAGATCTGCAACGGCCGAAGGATCATCCCATTTTCGGTGATCTCCTGGCTCAGCGGCAAGTCAACATCAAATTCCGGCAGCACCGCAATAGCAACCACAGCAGCCAGAATGACCAACACCACGTCTACCAAGGATTCCTCAACCATCTTATATCTTAATTTTGTTCAATTTGTGGCCTCCACCAGTTCAGGAAGGTTCCGTACTCGCGAATAGCCTGCGGGCTGTGGGCTGAAAGTTCCTCCGTCTCCAAAAGCACCACTTCCATACTGAGTGCTCGCTCAACCAATCCCTCTTCAAAGTAGTTGGCCTGGAACTGCAGGGACGGATCCACGAAGTAAAACAGTTCATTTCCGTCAATCCATGCAATGTGGAGCGTTCGGGTAACGGGCGAGTACATCATCTGAAGATGATAGGTCTTCGCCCCGACGGTGATCGGCTCATTGACGGTCAGATCTCTGGCCTGCTGTTCAAAATGTGTTCGAATGGGACGGTCCAGTGCATTCTGGCGATCTTGCATCCAGCGAACAACCGCATTCTCGCGGAGAATCTCTTCCGGGGTTAGCAAGGCATCGCCCTGTTCTCCAAAGAGAGACTCCACGAGCCGCTCCGGTCGGTCGGGTCGAATGGTCAGATCTACCTCCGCCTCGGCCGCACCGGAGCTAAGTCGAGCGCCGGATCGAGGTCCGGCACCAGAGATGAGGTTCGGTCGCAGGGTCCAAGTCGCACCTCCAGACTCCGGGAACAGGTCTGCATTGAGGTCCCCAGAACGACTATATCCAGATAAGTCTAATCCCTCCTCTGCCCCAAAATCCAGTCCCACATCCGATTGGAGTGCCAGCGACTCGATCTGCCCCCGGTCCGGCAGGGCGGACTCCTCACTCACGGGCTCAGACGGCACCAATTCTGTAAACACCGACAAGAGACCATCAAAATCCTCCGGGCTGGCCTCCGGCAGATATTCCCTTATTGACGGATCCTCGGTCTCTTCGTCCACTACCTCGGCCGCCTCCGGCATAGCAATGGACTCTAGCATGATTAAATCCAACGACTGGTCTATCCCCTCGCGGCTGGGCACTGAAACGAAATTGCTAGCCAGAAAAAAGAACGCCACCAGCACAGTAAATACGCCCATGGTGATGGGGTGCCTCCTCGCATCTATGTTTTCCGAAAACAAATCCGCCATACCATTCAGTTGCTTACAGTACAGGTCCAGTCATTGAGTTTGCACAAGTCAAGGAGCGTAACAAATTGCTGCACCGTCGCGTGTCCCATAGGAACGAGCACGAATACGGCACCGGCATGGTCCTGCACAATCTGTTGCATACAGGATTCCAGTAGGTTCTGCCGG
This sequence comes from Rhodothermaceae bacterium, assembly GCA_009838195.1. Taxonomy (NCBI): domain Bacteria; kingdom Pseudomonadati; phylum Rhodothermota; class Rhodothermia; order Rhodothermales; family Rhodothermaceae; species Rhodothermaceae bacterium. The sequence continues at coordinate 7,216 of VXSC01000023.1, forward strand.
TCCACATCACAAGACCGCCGTATGCCGTCGGCTTCTATCCAGAAGTGCCCTTCTTGACTAAAATGGACATTGAAGACCGCAAACGACGACATAGACTCGGACGGCTCCTCCGAATCTCCAGGCAGGACCACATTGCTCCGGGGCGCAGTTTCAGTCAAAACCAAGAGCCCCACCAAGAGCACAAAGCTAAGGTCAATAAATAAAATCAAGTCCGTTCGATGTCCCTTCATTGGTCTTTATTCGCATACCCGGGAGGATATCTGGGCACTGGTGGAAGATGATTCGACGATGACGCACCCGTCAATGTCGAGAAAACTCTGAATCTCCGGCTGCTTGTGGGCCACCAGCATCACTGGCTCGCTCTCCGGCGGATCCAGACACTGAGTCAATTCAGGAACAAACTGCCACATGGCTTCATCAAAGCCCCAGAACGTGATCCGTACATCTTCACCCTGACGCGACACGTATCCCTGAAAATCACCATCCGAATAATAACCCCCGATTGTCTGGATCATGGCACTGGCCAACGCCTTTTTGGGGTCCATCTCGGTTTCGGCCTCTTCGCTGAGAAGATCGGCGTACTCGCGGATGGTCACCAAATTATAGTCTGTGGCTAAACCTTGCGTGCGCAGCGCCTCCGCCATTTCTCCCGACAGGTAGGCCCCCAGTTGAAATTGCTCTTCCGAAGGGTGGAGAACCATTATATCATTCGACCCAAATCCGTCCCGGGTAATGTCATAAAACAGCGCGTGGGTAAACTCTGGATCTTCCGGCAGGATGAACTGCTCTTCCAGAAGCGACTGAATGAACGCCAAATCGGTCAACTCCACCACCGGGAGCACCCGCTGGGTCACATACCCCTCCTGCTGCCCGAACACCGGTGTCCCCAAACACAACATCAAGACACCAAGCCAAAGCCTGCGCAAGAACAGTCGATAAACGGCAATAATCGTGGACCTACGAGTCAGAGGGAATGTAAACATCAGAAGAAGAAGGTTGATTTGGGGTAGAAGAGATAAACCGCAACATTAATCCGCCCGCGGGTGCAGCATCCAGTGGAACACGCACGCGACTGCGTGTATAGACCAGTACCTCAGACCTTCCCAGTTCGTCTCCCGAGTCATCATGAACAATGACCTCACCATAGAACGGAATCGTATCGGTTTCCACTAGGAGCACCACGGCCTCGCTGGTACTGGACTCCACCGATGCCCTCAGCCGAGCTGGAGCCGAACCGGGGATATAAACGCCGGGAGCCCGGAACGTGATGCGGGCCGCCCGTACCGAGATAGGCGACTGGCGCTGATCAATAAATTCACGAGGTGTGACGGTGAAATTGAACTGCCCGGCATACCCACGTGCTTGCATCTGTACATGGTCCGGGATGGCATAATGCACCGGTCGGGTCTCCCCTGGAGACAACAACATGATCTTCGGATGCACCGTCATCAGCGCCGACAGGTCCCCCTGCGCAATCTCCTGATCGGTCACCCCCACTGAAAACTGTTCCTCTTCCCGCACTTCGCGGTATCCAAATTCAGTGGACACCTCCACCTCCATCGGGTAGATGGAGGGGTTCGTGAGTTCAAAGGTGCCTGCCCGGGTCTGGGGGCCCAATACGGCCACCTGGGGCTGAATGCTGATGCGCTGCTCCCACTCCAGAGGGGCCCCGGTGGATGGGGCAACACGGAACCGGACGCCGTCCGGTCCCAATTGCACCACCCGCCGCTGTGGCTCTACCGTCAGTACCACAGGAATCGTATGCAACTGGTCCAGCCCGTTGACGGTTAGCACGACCGGAACCTTCCCGGAATACACTCCCGGGTCGGCCTGCGACAGCGTAATACTCCCGCCGATTCGTACCACATGACAGTCGCCCGGTGCCAACAAGGTTTGCACGTTCCGACTGGCTTGGGTATAGGCTGCAAACATGGTACAGGATGGTGAATAGGCGATACGGGGCACCAGCGTCAGTTCGTGGTCCGAGTCCACATGGCGCAGGACCGCCGACTGGAGTTGCTCCATCGATACTGTCACACTGTCTCTGGCCCGGATCATCATCCGGCCCGCGTGCGATTGCCCCACCTCATACACCAAACCCGAGAGTTGCTCCGTTGCCGGATCCATCAAAACCTCCCCATCAGGGCCCGCCATCCCAAAATCCAACTCGGAACTGCTGACCTCCACCTGCTCCACCAGTCCTTGCGACGGGTCAAGAACAATCACTGACACTGACGCCTGAGCCGAGATTGCACGCTCCGCCGAAACTGTCACCATATACGGATAGGTGCGCGAATACAAACGTTGACGCGTGGGCACATCAAACAGGGGACTACCCGTCGAAGTATCTAACAAGCGCTCCGTTGGTGTCCACTGCCATACATACTCGAGCGCTACATCCTGATCGCTGGTCGCCGAGCACTCAATCCGTTGTGGCGGCATCCCGACCGTGACCACTACTTCCTCGGGGCACTCTAAAAGGATCGGATACTTCTCCACCGTCACGGTCAGCGTCGCCGGATTCTGCGGTGGGTCGGTATTTTCCGCAGAGGCAGTAACCTGATACGTATACTCAACTGTTGGCGGATTCTGGTCGGCTGGAACATTGAACACCGGCGTCGCGCTGCTCAGATCTCCCGACAAAAGGTCCAAACCATTCTCCGATTTCCAGTCCCACGTATAGTCCAACGGTGCATCCCGGTGTGGGATGTCAAGGGACGGCGTGCACTTGAGTTCCAGTGGCGGATCGCCCGTACGCACCCGTACACTCTCACAGTCAATCGAAAGCATTGGTCGTTGGAGAACGATGATTTCCACGGACTCGGGTTCAGAAGCGTCGTAAAACCGTGCGTCTACCCGAATTTCATATTCATAGGTCTCCGTTTCCTCTACAGATCCCGGGGTACGAAAAATGGGGGGAGCACCGGACGCACCTGCAATCAGCCGGTCTTCAGGACCCTCCTGGAGTTGCCATGTCCAAGAAAGGTCGGGGACGTCGTCGCCCGAAATGGCACACTCCAAAGGGAATTCTGGCTCCCCCGCATACAACTCAACTGGGCTCGTACACCCCAGCACAAGCTTGCCCAGATTCTTCTCCACCGTCACGGTCAGCGTCGCCGGATTCTGCGGTGGGTCGGTATTCTCTGCAGAGGCAGTAACTTGATACGTGTACTCAACTATTGGCAGATCCTGATCCTCAGGAACATCGAACACTGGCGTCGCACTGTTCAAATCTCCCGCTAAAAGGTCCAAACCATTCTCCGATTTCCAGTCCCACGTATAGTCCAACGGTGCATCCCGGTGTGGGATGTCAAGGGACGGCGTGCACTTGAGTTCCAGTGGCGGATCGCCCGTACGCACCTGTACATCCTCGCATAAAATCGAAATATCTGGCCGCTCCAGAGTCGTGATATTGATCTCTTCCTGGTCGGTGAACTCTTCTCCGTCATCTGTATTTTCGGTCACCAATACCCCATACTGCCACACTACATTCCCGTCCACTTCCTGGAGCAGAGAAACGACAAAATTAAATTCATTCGTCTGACGATTTTCAAAAATGTCGATAATTTGACTCAGCGGTTCAATCGGTGTATTCTCTCCCTCCGCCGACAATGACCAGACCAGAGGGCCCTCTGGAACATCTGTCAAACCGCACGAAATCGTCAGTTCAGCGGGACCGGCCCCTTCGTACTCCACATAGGGCAACGGATATGGATCTACGTTACATGTAACATCTACGTCCAGAGGTGTCCGAGTATCTTGGACCTTCACCATAAACTCGTCTTCCACCACCGAATCACCTTCCGATCCAAACACGCGAACCATCACCGAGAACGACGTATCCCGGTGAACCTCTGGAATTGCAATCATGGGCCAGTGGTCGTGGATGCCTCGCGGGACCAATTCCGAAAGGAGTTGAATCCGTGCTGCCTTCCTTGGTATGACCGAGCACGGGATGGCCGTCTGCACTCCCTCATCTACCGTGATATCCTCACACAGGAGTCTCGGCGCACGGTTTACAATGTGGACCTCCACCCGCTCGGAAATCTCCTGCCCGCTACCGGGAACTTGGGCAAACACTTCAAGCACCTGGACCGACGCAGCCCCCTGAATCGCCGGTGCGCGAACTAGATAGGCAAATGTCCCCTCGCCAAGGATCTTAGTCTCGTTGTACGGGGGCCAGTCAAACTCAACCCGGTACGCTAATAGCCCCCCTGATGGATGTAGTCCGGTACACGGAATCTTGACCAGTTCCCCACTGTCTACCGTGATCCGAGATTCGCAGCGCAAAAATGGAACTTCGTCAGGCATTGCACCAACCAACCCGTCCGTACTCTCTGCTCTGATCCCTCTTGGCCCCAGTCCATCCAGGTCAGCCCACTCCAACTCTCCCAGTCTCCTATCCTCTAGCTCTCCAGATTCCGACCACTCGTCTTCTTGCAGGGTAATCATGACGGTTACCTGATGCATGAGTTCTCCCTCGCCATCAAAGGCCAGCCGGTCGTATACCAGTTGCTGTGGTATCTCCGCGTCCACGGGTGCATGGAAGCGCGGAGAAGCAATCCTCACATCACTCAAATAGGTTAGCCAAGACGGGTCCCGGCTGGTCCACTCATACGTAAACCCTTCCGTCTGTGCTCCGCAGCCTATCACTATGGAGCCCCCGAGAGCCACCTGCAAGTCTGATCGACAGGCCCCCGGACGGTTCTGCGCAAACGCAGCCACCGTCAGAGCCATCCCCAATAGAATGCCAGAGGCAGACCTCATCATCATCATCATCATCTCAAGTGATCTTCCTGTGTGTCGAAGTGAGCTTTGGAGTGCAGCGCAGTTCCTAGCCTGTCCGATTTTTTGCTTCGGGCGCACAGACCACACTGTACTTGCCTTGTGAATATTGCCTAATTAGCGGACCATCACAACGCTTTATAGGTAGCCCCTTTCTCTTCCACTAAGATAGTAACACTTCAGATATTTTTTCCTCAATTATATTCTTTATCTGTTATATAATGGACTATATTGGTTCTATTATTGTTAATTATTAGAAAACTTTCCGGTTGCAGCACATGCATCTGCGGGGCCCCAAACTAATTTAGTGCCTATTGATCCTGGTTCAGATTGGAGCACTACCCTCACGGTTCAGAGCAACACACATGTTTGGCCGGCTGGAACGGTGTTCTGAGATTCGGATCCCGTCCCGTAGTCTGATTTTTCCTGGAATGCCGTTAACTCTCGTTCAGGGTCAGAACAGAATATTCTCGATTATTTCCGTGCGGTAGGGCTAGGGGTATTGGGAGCGCTGCTACCAGTCCTGCGATAAAGCATCCTTCACGTGTGTTGGTAGCTTATAACTGATCCCTATGATGTCGTCATAGGAGGAGATCCCCAGTAGTTCCGTAAAATTCTTCCTCCGCACGAGCTGTGTATCCTTGAAGACACTTTCAAGAAATATGCGGGTTCGAAACAAAATGAGGGCGATGAAGCCATTGTAATGGGGAAACTTCAAATCCCGTGCCATCTTCCGTCCAATGAGAACCCGTGAAAGTGCGTACCCTAATTTGATCTGCTCTTCTGCTTCCTCCTCATTTTCAATACCGGTGACACTTGGTACGGCACGAACCAATTGATTGGCTATATACGCTGAATCTTCGTCAGGGGGTGGTTCACATAGCAAGCCGATCTTAAAGATCTGCCTGGCCTCCTCTATGTTCTTGTACAGAATGGCATCTGGAACACCGAATAAATACCCAACGTAACGAAACACATCCATGACGCCGTCTTGCTCTTCCTTACTGAATCTCACACCAAGCAATTTGGAAAAATGCAGCAGGCGCATCGAAAACACCGCAGTGGCGTACGCCAGATGGGCAGCACTCACAGGGCAACCCCAGGCCTCTTTATCCCATTCATCGGAACGACCCAGCAGATAACGAACCTTTCCATGGACGAAACGGATGCGCATGGTCATTTTCCATCCATCGTTTGGCCGCAGCATGCCGCCAGGATAAAATATCTCAAGGATGTGTCGGGCGTTATAACCCAAGCGACGCTTGGTATTCTTTGAACCAACTCTTCCCGTAATCCGAAAAGATTTGGCTATCATGGTTGAAAAGCCTTCTACGAGAACACCCGCGACAAAAGCAGCCAGCACCAGACTAGCGTTTTTGTAGACCGCGCGGCCAGCGGGCCGAAACGATTCGTAGTTCAGCCAAGGTGGCTTGACGGTGTCTGCCTTGTGAAAGAATTCGCGGAGACAATCAGGTGCACCCTCCAAGAATTCTTTTCTTCCCTCAATGCCGGCTCGCACATACCGGTTGAAGACATCGGGAGCCAGTTGTGGCACACATTCCTCAAGTACAGGATCCAGTTCGGGATCCCCAATAGTTGTATGCTGAGCATACAAATCTGCTAGAACCGGGTCCTTACGCCGCGCCTTTGTATAGCCCGATTGATAACTGGTCGGGACAATAATGGGAGAGGGCTCTTTCATTTATTTGTGCATAACAGGATAACGGGGTAATAAATACGGCAACTACCCGGTTCCCCCCTTCACTGTCTGGATGTCTGGATATACAACTCGGTACGTTGAAACCTCTCCCGATGAATACAACCTGGTACACGGAATCTCGACCAGCTCTCCTTTGCCATCAAAGGCTAACCGGTCGTACGCCAGCTGCCAAGGTGTCTCCACGCTCACCGGCGCATGGAATCAGGGAGAGGTGATCCCCACATCACTCAAATAGGTTGGCCAAGACGGGTCCCGGCTCGTCCACTCATACATATATCCTTCCGTCTGAACTACGCAGTCTATCACCGTGGAATTCCCCGGAGCCACCTGTAAGTTTGATCGACAGGCCTCCGGACGATCCTGGGTAAACGCAAACACCGTCAGAACCATCCCGAATAGAATCCGCCAGACAGACTTTGTCCCCATTCTCTCAAATAATCTCTCCCATGTGTCGGATTGAACTCTGTACACTAAAATAGCGCTTCTTGAGCGGTGTTGTGCCGTTACCGGCCTGTGCGATTTCTTGGTTCGGGCGCACAGGCTGCACTGAATTCGCCTTGCGAATATTGCCTTGTCAGCAGATCATCACACCGCCTGCGCAGCCCCCTTCAATCACGCACAAAGATAGTGATGTTTCAAGTATTTTTTCCATCAATTATGTTCTTTATCTGTTATATAATGAATAATAACTGGAGACTGTTGCACAAAACTACCGAATAATGTTGGATTTGAGTGATTTGAGTTTGTAGATTTGTGCATGTTCCGTCATTTCAAACCCCATACCGTTCAGATGAATTTTGGTCAACATTATATAGATGCAGCGGCCGCGAAGCGGTCGTTTTATGTGGAATTAAACAAGGTGATAAACTGGGAGTCGATCCGTGAGCAGCTGGTGGAGAATTACCCCGTGGGGAAGCGTGTCCGTGGCCAGAAGGCATACGGTCCGCTGTTGTTGTTCAAGA
>VXSC01000024.1 GCA_009838195.1 Rhodothermaceae bacterium
AAGGATTCTGTACGTTGTTTCGCTTGCTCCCTCTGTGAGTTGTTCTTCAATGACCAAGTCTCGTTGGATATGGGACATCATGGCGGAACTCGCCCGGCCTGCGGGCGCTGCCGCGAAAATCACACGAGGAGCGCAGCGCGTATCGGCTCGGTTAGCCGCAGAATCCACATTGGTGATTACACTGGACTGCACATGCAAATCCTTCTCAATCATCGCCACGCCCTGAAACTGCACACCAGGAATATAAAATCCTGGTCCCGCAGTTGCCGTATTCTGGCTCTTGAAGAACCGCATATCCGAAGTCCCATCGTCCACAAACACATTCTCACCACTACTGTCACTGGCATTGACCGTGACCGTTACGGAGGCTGTCGCCCCCGAACGCACTGTAGCCGGCAACTCACCCAGCGCCACTATGATCGTCTCAGCAGCCTCCTCGTCAATATCATCAGTTACGGTGATGGTAATTGTTCCAGTGGTCCCGCTCGAAATTGTAATTTCCTCAGCGTCCACGCTGTAGTCGTCACCAGTATCAGTACCAGGGCCAGCAGCTGTTCCGCTAAAGGCCAGTGGGATTGTTATCGAGGTTCCATCTGGATGCTCCTTGTTCAGGGTTGCTCTCACCGTCGCCGTATTCGTAGTACCATCCGTCGGCTCATCTACTGCAGCATTATCCACCACCGATAGACTCACCACGGGCGTATCCGTGACAAAAACCTCGTCCATTGTGGAGCGATAGGTGCAAGTGAATGGGGTCTGGTCATCTCCCTCTTCAACAACCCCCGCTACTAGCTTGACCCCTCTTCGAACGCTGGTGATCACACTGGTATCGTCAAGCCGTGCCGTACCGAACGCGGCCGGAAACGTAGCGATCGGTAGCACTCCATCCTCCAGGATCACACTCCCCGTGACTGTCGCAGTGCCTTCAAATACAACCCGGGCGTCGTTCCACTGGATCACATCGCCATCGACCTCGACATTGTTCCTGAAAATCACGTCCGTTGTGATATCCAGGGTCTCAGTGGAGCTGCCGCTGGGCTCAACGATACTCCCTGCGACCGTTATGTCGCCAATATTTCCAAGAGTAACACAGATATTTCCCGCCGCAACCGCACGGATCTCATTCTCGATCTCCCCGCTACCTGTAATCCAGACACAATCCTCCTGATTCGCCTTGTTGTCGCTGTCGGGCATGTAGTCACTACTCATATGGAAGAAGCTCTCGGCAGGGGTCACAGGGTCTGTACTTGTATCTTCTGGAGCGCCTCGGCCCGCTACGTCACTCGTATGCGCGATAAAGACCGTACCCGTACCGTCAATCGTGCCATTCACAGCTAGGATGCCTCTTGGATCATTCTCACCCGATTTCCTCAGGGGAACGCGCAGATCAACCGCATTCCCGGCTGTGCCCACCGTCAGGGTTGCTCCACTGCTGACCGTCAATGAGTCAACGCGAAGCACCGGACTAGGGCCTGCTCCCTCTATCGTAAGATCATCCGCGACCACAAGCGATCCAATCACAGGCGTATCAGTCGTGGCAGTGGTAGTGATGGTCAGAGTCCCCGAAATCTTCAGCCGAGATGCCGGATTCTTTTCGGCGTCAGATGCTGGGGGAACGAATAAAGGATTCGTCCCATCTACCCTTGCATTCGCAACATTCTCGAATTGAACGGTAGCCATTGAGTGGAGAACAAATTGACCGGCAGCCCCAATATGGAAATCCCCTGTGAACTCCACCGTTCCCCTCACGGGATCTTCGCCACCTCGCGCATAAGTACCAAACTGCACTGATGCCTCCAGAGGGGCGGCGGTGGTAGCAGGTGACGCAGTCGTGACGGATCCACCTGACCTCCGAACCCGAATCAAGAGGGTGTCCCCCGCAGCAGCGGTCACTCCCGCATCCAATAAGCACGGTGCTTCAAAACTACAAGTCGAACCTTCACCATTGTCTAGATCCACATAGGTATAAGTGACTTGTGCAAACGCACCAGAGGCTGTGAACAACATGGCAAGCAGTGCCACGCAGCCAACCCCGAGAAAATTAGTAATGTATTTCATGTGTTTGGGCCTCTGCCCGTTGAGTTATGAGTATAGATTTGAGTAGAATCGCAGGAGAGATACCTAACCGTAAATAGGTAACTCGGCGCGCGGGCTCCTGCAAAAATCTTTCCCAAAGACTCAAATTTTCATGAAATAACAATAATAGAACAGATATTTGTCAATATGTAACAGATAAAAAGTATTATCGGCGAAATAAATACTTGAATCGTTACTATTTTCACTAATAACGTTTTCTGTTTATGGTAACCTACTGGCTAGACAAAATCTACAAGACGATTGCTGTGGGTATGTGCGCCCGCAGCACAGGTAATTGTGTAGGCTGGAAACTGATCTGTAAAGGCCACGGAGCTCAATTTGAGACCTGCCTCGGATTAGACAATGAAAATGTGCAAGAGGCTCATGCTTATTCCATAGCACGTGCCACCGCGTGTAGCCACACCATTTATCATGTTTTATCATGAGTGATCTCATCCCGCCCACTGACCGCCTCAGTGCCATCGAAGGTGAGGGTCGATCAACCGCCTCACCCGATGTCCATGTGCTCATGGAGGCCTCACTTGCTCCGCGAACGCGAGAAGCCTATCGTAGCGAATGGAAAAAATTGTCCGCTTGGCTTGATGCTCGTCCCCTCTGTGATGAATTGCTGGCCGAGTATCTAGCCTTCCTGCACAAGAAAGGCCTTGCGCCAGCCTCGGTAAGTCTTGCTATAGCGGCCGTACGTTGTATTTGCCGCCTTGCCGAGGTCGAGTCCCCAGTTGGTCCGATGACAACAAGTGTCATGGGTGGTATCCGCCGAAAGGGTCGGGGACGCGGGCGTGGCCAGGTTACCCCAATCCGGTTTCGGGATGCGGATCTGTTAGCGATGATGATTGAGCGAGAGCCTTCACCGAGCTCTCCCGAAGCGGCAGCTCGGGATGCAGCATTGGTCAGTACAATGAGCGATGCTCTTCTCCGTGTATCCGAACTGCTCGCGATTCGCTGGCAAGATCTTTACTGGGAGCGTGATGGTTCTGGTCGTCTGACGGTTCCCGTTTCAAAGTCCGATCAAGAGGGACAGGGTGCGGTACTTTACCTAGGATCACTCACAATGAGACGCCTACGGGTTTGGCGCAAGTTGCAGCGTAATGTTGGGGATCATGTATTCACAGGTATCCGGCGTGGAGGTTCAGTCCAGTCGACACCTTTGACCCGCCAGTCGGTTCGCCGCTTAGTGGTTGCGCACGCAAAGCGTTACCTGCCAGATCTGTTTCCCGATGGCGAATATGCGGGAACTGGCGCATCCTCGCACTCATTCCGCATTGGCTCGGCTCAGAGTCTTGCCCGCCGCGGTGCCACACTTCCTCAGTTGCAGATTGCCGGTCGATGGAAGTCTCCGTCGATGCCTGCCGTGTATTGCCGAAATGAGGCAGCTGGCTCTGGCGCCATGGCACGCCTCCGCTATGGTCGAGATTAGGACTAAATAAGACTCGGTTCTCTTCAAGGGGTCTCCAGAATACAACTTGAGTCAGCTTGTTTCAATGACGGTCCGAGGGAGAGTACATATAATAGTCTAAATAAATTAGGCTGATTTTCGTCCGATTTGGACTGTTTGGCAGAACGGACTGTGGTTTTTCGATCCGGTAGAGATGGAGCTGCGTTGTTTATCTAGTTCGAATGATCAGGCGAATATCCAGTTGTGGTTCAATGGCATATATAGCAGTCGTATAACGTAAAAATCTTTACGATTGAACCAAACGGGTTACGTCACTGTTAGAGGGGCCGGACTGAGAGGATCACTTCATTCAAGGAAGCCGGAGGGATTCGGCGGTAATGTTTCAACACTATCGTTACGATCTACCGAAGCTTTTCCGATTGACTGACAAAATTATTCAACTTTGTGATGAATAATTATTTCGGTCAGGGATTACGCATACTAGTTCCTTAATGTGTATCTTTTGGGAGAAGTGCGGTGATGCGTAGCCTATATAGGTCTACCTATTTACGGTTAGGGATCCCTATTCCACTCAGACAAACTACAACTTACAACTCAACGGGCAGAAGCCCAAACACATGAAAAACATTACAAATTTTCTCGGGGTTGGTTGTGTGGCACTGTTTGCCATGCTGTTCATCGCCCCTGGTGCGTTTGCACAAACCACCTATTATGTAGATCCAGATAATGGTAGTGGTACTGCCTGTGCTAGCACCCAAACCAATGGTGGTCATCCGACTCCATGTTTGTTGGATCAGGCGGTGAGCTCAGCCACGACTGCGGGGGACATCATCCTGATCCGGGTTCGGAGATCAGGCGGATCGGTCACGCTTCCGGCACCTGGTACTGCTCTGGCCAACCGGCAACGTTATGGTGCCTATGTGCGGGGTAGCGCAGATCGTGTGAAGGGATCACTGGAGTTCACAGGAAATTTTCAGCTTGCTGGTGGCGGTCAGTTTGAGCTTGACTCATTGGCCACCGTCCAATTTGGTGATGTTTCCACTACGGAAGCCAGAACCGACGCGACAGTTTCTTTGATCGTCGTTGATCCAGCTCCAATGGAGAAAAATCCGGCATCTCGGGTGACGATCTCGGGGAAACTGACCACCCACAGTGCTACGCTTGGATCGCTTGTAGTCGCGGATGATCTGACAATAGAAAGGCCAGCCGGTGCTACAGAATCAATGCTTCGCGTTGATTCATTGATGGTCAACAGTGGAGCAACGTTGACCTTGGGTGCAGCCGGGAATCCGGTTGATCTGCGCGTGCCTTTGAGGAAGTCGGGTGAGAACGATCCGAGGGGCATACTGACTGTGAACGGTACGATTGATGGTCCGGGTTCGGTCTGGATTGCGCACACAAGCGATGTGGCGGGTCGGGGTAGCCCGGGAGATCCCGGCGCGACTCCTCCAGTTCCTGCCGATGCCTTCTTCCATATGAGCAGTGACTACATGCCCGACAGCAAGAATGTGGCGAATCACGATGATTGTGTGTGGATTACGGGTGGTGGAGAGATCGAGAGTGAACTTCGCGCAATCGCGGCGGGGAACATCTGTGTTACCCTTGGAAATATTGGTGACATTACGGTCGCGGGAAGTATCGTTGAGGCTGCTGGTACCGCCGTTTCGACTGGAAATGTCACGACAGACGTCATTTTCAGGAATAATGTCGAGGTTGATGGTGATGTGACCCAGTGGAACGACGCCCGGGTTGTATTTGAGAGGAATGCTACCGTCACGGGGAGTGTGATTCTGGAGGATGGAACACTGCCAGCCACTCTAACCACCGGAGACACGGGAACTTTACCGTTCGGTGCAGCGCGGACGCGGACTGGGACTGCAGACGACGGACCAAACGGCGAAACAGTTGCCACCAGTGTTCGAATGGGAGTCAAGCTGGTAGCGGGGGTTGTTGAAGAGGGAGAAAACCAGACCCCGTTTACTTGTACCTATCGCTCTACGATGGATGAAGTCTTTGTCACAGATACACCCGTGGTGAGTCTCTCAGTGGATAATGCCACAGTGAGTGATGATGCTGCGGTAACGGTGACGATAACAGCCACCCTGAACAAAGAACATCCAGTATCTGGAACTACGGTAACAGTCCCGCTTGCCGTGAGTGGAACGGCCACTGCCGGTACAGACTATAGCACTCTTGCCGACCCGTACCAAATCGAAATTTCGAGTGGGACCACAGGGACAGCTACCATTGGCATAACGGCTGATACTGGTGCTGAGCCCGCTGAGACGATCATAGTGGCTCTGGGTATGCTGGATGAAGACGTGGTACGTGCAGGGGCGACATCCTCTGTAACGATCACGATCAGTGCCACTGACGCTGGGAATCTGTTTGTGGACGACGGGACTCCAGATATGCGGTTCTTCAAGACCCAGAATACGGCGACCGCAGGACCAGGATTTTATATTCCTGGTGTACAGTTTAGAGGCGTAGCGACGATCGAGGAGGATCTGTATGTACAATCCAGTGAGATCACCAATCGGCCGTCCGCGGCGAACCAAGCCGATACCCGCTGTGCTCCTCGTGTGATTTTCGCAGCAGCGCCCGCCGGCAAGGCGAGTTCCGCCATGATGTCCTATGTCCAACGTGACGTGGTCATTGAAGAAGCGCACGATGGCAGAATTCTT
>VXSC01000025.1 GCA_009838195.1 Rhodothermaceae bacterium
AGTTCAAGGTGAAGTTGATTCAGCCGGTGGCGATGGAGCAGGGGCTTCGGTTTGCGATCCGTGAAGGCGGCCGGACAGTCGGTGCCGGTGTCGTCACCAAAATTCTTGACTAAATATACGCCTGATCATGACAGGGCAAAAAATCCGTATCAAGCTCAAATCCTACGATCACTCGTTGATCGATAAGAGCACGGAGAAAATTATTAAGACGGTGAAAGCGACCGGCGCTTTGGTCAGTGGACCCATTCCGCTTCCGACCAAAAAGGCGGTGTATACCGTGCTGCGAAGCCCGCATGTAAATAAGAAAAGTCGGGAGCAATTCGAGAGCCGGAGTCATAATCGTCTTATCGATATACTCTCAACGAGCACCAAGACAGTGGATGCATTGCTCAAGCTTGAGCTTCCCAGTGGTGTTGATGTAGAAATCAAGGTGTAATTGGAAGTAGCCCTTTTCGCGTGGCAATGAGTGGAATGATTGGTAAAAAGGTTGGCATGACCAGCATCTTTGATGCAGCGGGAAATAATATTCCCTGCACCGTCATTGAAGCTGGCCCAAACCACGTCGTGCAGGTCAAACGGCACGATGGACAGGACGGGTATGATGCCGTCCAACTCGGATTTGGCGCCCGTAAAGAACGACGGACAAGTAAAGCATTGAATGGCCATTTTCAGGCGGCAGGGGTTTCCCCTCAGCGTGTACTCAAGGAGTTTGAGTGGGCTGGTGATATGCCGGAGGTCGGAGATGAGGTTCGTGTAGAGAATATTTTTGTGGAGGGGGAGATGATTGATGTTGCGGGATTGAGTAAGGGGAAAGGGTTTCAGGGTGTTGTTCGGCGTCATGGTTTTCACGGGGTGAACGACCGGACCCACGGACAGCATAACCGCGAACGTGCACCTGGATCTATCGGTGCTTCCAGTGATCCCTCGAGGGTGATCAAGGGAATGCGTATGGCAGGTCAAATGGGAAACGCGCGTGTCACGGTCAAAAACCTCGATGTGACCCGCATTATCCCTGAACATAATCTGTTGTTGGTTCGTGGTGCGGTTCCAGGACCGGTCGATGGAGTGGTAGAACTATTTAAACAAGGCTGATCGGAAGCATGAAGTTGGACGTTTATCAGCATAATGGATCGCCTGCAGGTCGGAAGATTGCCCTCGACGCGGCAGTTTTTGGTATAGACCCAAATGATCATGTTCTGTGGTTAGATGTGCGCAGAACTCAAGCTGCAGCGCGCCAGGGTACCCATAAAACCAAAGAACGTGGAGAGGTCAAAGGATCAACCCGCAAGCTTTACCGCCAGAAAGGTACCGGGATGGCACGTGCCGGGAATGCGGCTTCTCCGCTACGAAGAGGTGGAGGGAGAATTTTTGGTCCGCGGCCACATCGGTACAATGTGCGGCTCAGTAAGAAAGTACGTCGCAATGCCAGATGCTCCGCACTCACCTACAAGGCTCGCGAAGACGCGATCCGTGTGGTGGATCCTCTGAACTATGAATCCCCCAACACGCGTGCACTGCTCACTCTTCTGGGGAATCTGGAACTGGAGGGGCAGCCGGTACTGATCGTGACGGCTTCCAATCGCCCTGAACTATTTCGCTCTAGCAGAAATTTGGACCGCGTTGTGGTACGTGAAGCTCGTAACGTAAGCACCGAGGATATTCTCCGCGCCCGGATATTGGTGTGTGAGGAGGATGCCCTCGCGGTATGGAGCAATCTTTGGGCCTCAACGCTAAGCAACTGATTGCCATGAGTCGACAAGTATTGATCCGGCCTTTGGTTACCGAGAAACTCTCCGCACAGATGGAAGAGGGACACTACGCGTTTATCGTAGATTCGAAGGCCAATAAAATCGAAATCAAGCAGGCCGTACGGGAGAGATTTCCAGCGGTCAAGATCAAGGAAGTACGTACGATCAATGTGCGCGGCAAGTATCGCCGCCAGATGACGCGTCAGGGGGTCAGACTCGGACGAACCGCCAGCTATAAAAAGGCGATTGTGACGCTGATGCCGGACAGTGAGCAGATTGACTTCTTCGAGAGCATATAGGACGATGGCGATTCGAAAACTTAATCCGGTTACTCCTGGGCAGCGTCAGCGCTCGGTGTCTGCTTTTGATCAGATTACCGACAGCACGCCGAAAAAGAAGCTTTTACGCCCAGTCAAACGCCGTGGCGGCCGTAACTCTACCGGGCGTATCATGGTACGCCATCAGGGAGGACGGCATAAGCGACGCTACCGGGTGATTGATTTCCGGCGCAACAAGGATGACATCCCTGCCCGCGTCGCAAGCATCCAGTATGATCCAAATCGGTCAGCGAGGATTGCATTGCTGGTCTATGCAGATGGCGACAAGCGTTATGTCATTGCACCGGATAAACTTGCAGTGGACCAGCAGGTCCAAAATGGTCCTGATGCACCGCCGGAGATTGGTAATTGTCTGCCATTGGGAAGGATCCCTTTGGGGACTTTCGTGCATGCAATTGAGATGAAGCCTGGTAAAGGTGCTCAGCTTGCACGTTCTGCGGGTACATTTGCCCAGATGACCGCCCGCGAGGGCAAGTATGTTACGCTGAAACTGCCCAGCGGAGAAGTTCGTCGAATTCTTGCTGAGTGCAGGGCAACGATCGGCACAACCAGTAACCCGGATCACATGAATATTGATTTGGGCAAAGCCGGTCGCCGACGCTGGATGGGGGTTCGGCCCAAGGTCAGGGGAGTTGCCATGAACCCGGTTGATCATCCGATGGGCGGTGGAGAAGGAAAGGCGAGTGGAGGACATCCGCGCTCTCCTTCGGGGGTTCCGGCCAAAGGATACAAGACCCGTAAGCGTAAGTCCGCTTCAGACAAGTACATCGTGCGTCGACGTGACGCCAAACGCAGATAACCATGGCGCGATCTCTCAAGAAAGGACCTTTTGTTCACCATAAGCTTCAACGTAAGGTGGACCAGCTGAATCAGACGGATAAGAAAAAGGTAGTGAAAACCTGGAGTCGTGCATCTATGATTACCCCGGATTTTGTGGGGCATACATTCGCGGTTCACAATGGGAGACAGTTTATTCCGGTTTACGTGACCGAAAATATGGTGGGACACCGCCTGGGTGAATTTTCCCCGACGAGAAATTTCCGTGGTCACGCCGGGTCCAAAAAAGACAGACGGGGGAGCTAATTGACCATGGAGGCACGCGCAATACGTAAATATATTCCCAGTTCGCCACGTAAGATGCGGCGCATTGTCAATGTGGTTCGGGGCCAATCGGTTCCTGAGGCGCTGAATATACTGCATTTTCTGCCGCATGCTGCGACCAGGCCTGTATCTCTGGCCATCCGGTCAGCGGTACATAATCTCATGGATAAAAATCCAGACGAGAGGTTCGACGAGAATGATCTTTTCGTGAAGGAAATCAGGGTGGATGAAGGCCCTGTACTTAAACGGATTCGACCCGCCGCTCGTGGTCGGGCACACCCGATCCGCAAGCGTATGAGCCATCTAACCGTAACTGTTCAAGCCGAAATCTAGTAGCTCTTAATCAATGGGTCAGAAAACACATCCAGTTGGCTTTCGTCTCGGCACCATCCGAGGCTGGGATTCGAACTGGTATGCCAGAAAGAAAGATATTGCTGCCAAGCTCTTTGAAGACGAAGAACTGCGCCGCTATCTCACGGCTCGGCTAAAGCGTGCCGGTCTCAGTCGTGTTGTGATTGAACGTACACCGAAGCGGATCATCTTCACGCTCCACACCAGCCGGCCAGGTGTCGTTATCGGCCGAGGAGGCCAAGAAGTCGAAAAATTGCGTGAGGAGCTCAAGCGGATCACGACCAAGGAGATCCAGATCAATATCAATGAGATCAAACGGCCAGAATTGGACGCCAGTCTGGTTGCGCAAAATGTGGCACAACAGCTTGAAGGACGGATTTCCTTCCGGCGTGCTATGAAGCAGGCACTCCAGGGGGCGATGCGTATGGGAGCACAGGGGATTCGGATTAAAGTGAGCGGGCGGCTTGGCGGTGCCGAAATGGGACGGGTTGAACAGTATCTGGAGGGGCGTGTGCCGCTGCATACGATTCGTGCTGATATTGATTACGCAGAGGCGACCGCGTATTCGATTTATGGAACCACGGGAGTGAAAGTATGGGTTTACCGTGGTGAAATACTTGGGCGACCAGATCTTAGTCCGAACGTGCAGGCCCAGCGCCAGCAATTGCGTCAAATGCAGACGGGAGGACGTGGCAGTGAAAGCAGTAAGGCTCGGGATCGCCGCCGCGGGAGCCGTGGGGGTCGTGGAGCCCGTGCAGGTCGTCAAGGCGGTGGACGTAGAGGTGGGAATCGACAATAGTTATCCAAGGTAAAGAGAGACACGAACCATGTTGATGCCAAAGCGGACGAAGTACCGCAAGCAACAAAAAGGCAGGATCAAAGGGAATGCAACACGCGGTGCACGTGTGAATTTTGGGGATTTTGCGATCAAAGCTCTTGAGCCAGGACGGATTTCCAGTCGACAGATTGAAGCCGCGAGAATTGCAATGACTCGACGGATGAAACGTGTGGGGAAGGTCTATATTCGAATTTTTCCCGACAAGCCGATCACCAGCAAGCCCGCAGAGGTTCGGATGGGGAAAGGCAAGGGTGCCATCGATCATTGGGCAGCGCCTGTTCATCCCGGTCGGATCCTGTTCGAGATTGGTGGAGGAGTCCCCCTCGAGCTTGCAAAGGAATCCATGCGGTTGGCTCAGCAAAAATTGCCAATCAAAACCAAGTTTGTTGTGCGGCCTGACTATGTGGAGAATTAGATGACCATGAAAGCAACTGAAGTACGAGCCCTCAGCATCGAGGAGGTGCAGGAGCGGATTCGTGAAGAAGAAGAGCAATTGGCCGAATTAAAATTCAGACATGCCATTGCACAATTGGAGAACCCGATGCTGCTTAGAGAAAAACGTCACTTTCTAGCACGCATGAAAACAATTCTTAAGGAGCAGGCTGCCGAGGATAAACATGAGTGATGTAAAAAGATCTTCCCGGAAAGAGCGTACCGGGATTGTTCTTAGTGACAAGATGAACAAGACGATCGTGGTCGGTATTCAGCGCCAGGTTCGACATCCGATTTACGGAAAGTTTATCAAGAAAACCGGACGCCTGTTCGCACATGACGAGCAGGAACAGGCTCGCGAGGGTGATACGGTGCGAATCAACGAAGTCAGACCATTGAGTAAGAAGAAGCGATGGCGTCTGTTGGAAATTGTGGAACGTGCGAAATAAGCCAATCCGATGATACAACAAGAGTCCAGATTAGCCGTAGCGGACAATAGCGGTGCAAAAGAAGTGCTGTGTATCCGTGTTTTGGGAGGAAGCGGCCGGCGTTATGCACGGATCGGAGATCGTATTGTGGTCTCCGTGAAGTCTGCGATTCCTGGTGGCGATGTCAAAAAGGGGGATGTATCCAGAGCCGTTGTCGTGCGGACACGCAAAGAATTACGTCGTACGGATGGGTCTTATATCCGATTTGACGAAAACGCAGCGGTTCTGCTGAATGCTCAGGGAGAGCCCAGAGGTACTAGAATTTTTGGACCGGTGGCACGGGAATTACGCGAAAAACAGTATATGCGTATTGTTTCCCTGGCTCCAGAGGTGATTTAGAGAATTATGGGTCAATCACGACGAAAAACGAAGAAACCCCATGTCAAAAAAGGAGACATGGTCATGTTGACAAAGTCGATCACGGCTTCCAAGGGAAGTCCTGACCGGGATCAGGGATACGTTGGAAAAGTTCTTCGCGTTTTTCCCGACGAAGGGCGTGTGATTGTAGAAGGGGTCAATCTGCGGATCCGCCATACCCGTCCCAATCAGGTCTACCCACAGGGCGGCCGTGTGCAGCGTGAAATGTCTATTCATATTTCCAATGTACAGCCCGTGGACAGCAACGGTCTGGCAACACGAATCGGACGTAAACGAATTGAAGATCCGGAAACGGGTCGGGGAGAATGGATTCGTTATGCAAAATCAACGGGAGAGGAGTTGAATTAGGGTTATGGCACAGTATGAACCGCGTTTGAAGACGCGATACAAATCAGAAATTATTGAGCAGTTGACTAAGCAGTTCTCTTACGGGAACCGGATGCAGGTTCCGCGCCTGGTCAAGATCACGGTCAATAAAGGTGTCGGTGAGGCTACCCAGAATCAAAAGCTTTTGGATGGCGCAGTGGATGAGCTCCGGCGGATCACTGGCCAGCAGCCGATTGTGCGACGTGCACGCAAGAGTGTTTCGAATTTCAAGCTTCGTGAGGGGATGCCAATCGGTGCCAGTGTCACGCTTCGCGGGGATCGTATGTGGGAATTCCTGGATCGGTTGATCACGCTGGCCTTGCCACGGGTACGGGATTTTCGTGGTGTCCCTGATGGAAGTTTCGATGGTCGGGGGAATTACTCTTTGGGAATCAAGGAGCAAATTATTTTCCCTGAAATCAATGTGGATCAAATCGAGCGCATATCGGGTCTTGGACTTACGTTTGTGACAAGTGCATCCTCGGATGAAGAAGCTTTTGCGCTTCTCAGGGAGCTGGGGATGCCATTTGTACGTCGACAGAGCGCAGCCGCCTGAGATAACGAAAGAAAACAGAGTACATGGCAAAAAAGAGTGTTATAGCCCGACAGAAGAAGCGCGAGCGGATGGTTGCGCAATATGCTGACCGCAGAGCGGAGCTGCGAGCCAAAGGCGATTATGAGGGCCTGCAGATGCTTCCGCGTGATGCAAGTCCATCAAGATTGCGCAATCGGTGTCAACTGACGGGGCGTTCACGCGGGTATATCAGGGTGTATGGTCTGTCAAGAATTGCATTCCGTGACATGGCCCGGGCCGGGAAAATTCCGGGAATTCGTAAATCAAGTTGGTGAGCAAATGGGGGTTATTACAGATCCGGTTGGAGACTACCTTGCCAGACTGCGGAATGCGCAGATGGCAGGACATAGGTACACAGACGTTCCGGCATCCCGGATTAAGCGGGCGATTACTCAGATCTTGAAAGACAAAGGGTACATTACGCGGTTTTTGAACGTTGATGATGAAGGTCAGGGGCGTTTGCGCATTTATCTCAAGTATGATCGCCATGGGAGTGGCGCGATCCGATCAATGAAGCGGATATCCAAGCCAGGTTTGAGAGTATATGCGAAAGCAGATAAGTTGCCTCGAGTTGAGAACGGACTTGGCGTTGCCATCTTGTCTACTTCACAGGGGGTGATGACCGATAAAGAAGCCGAGCGCATTCATGTAGGTGGTGAAGTGCTCGCACATGTGTTTTAAGATGTCAAGGATTGGAAAACAAAGTATTGCAGTCAGCGAAGGGGTCAAAGTCAGTATCTCCAAAGGGAATGAGGTGACGGTAACGGGCCCCAAAGGAACACTGCAGCTCCAGGTTTCGCCTGAGTTGACTTTATCGCAGGACGCAAATATGCTCAAGGTTGAACGACCGACGGACCAGAAACGCCATCGCGCCATGCATGGTCTGTACCGTTCGCTCCTTTCGAACATGGTTCAGGGAGTCACGGAAGGATTCCAGAAGGAGTTGGAGATTATTGGAGTGGGAACGCGTGCAGAAGTGAAGCAAGGAGTACTGGAATTGGCAGTTGGGTACTCTCATCCCATTTACTTTGTACCCCCTGAGGGGGTGAACATTACCGCTGAGGGGGGTGGACGTGGACGAAATCCTAAGGTGATGGTATCCGGAATTGACAAGCAGGCAGTTGGGCAGGTTGCTGCCAAAATCCGTTCCCTGCGACCACCGGAGCCCTATAAGGGTAAGGGGATTCGCTATGTGAATGAGTATGTTCGAAGAAAAGCCGGGAAAACAGCTTCTACTAAGTAGTTGATCAGCAGATATGGCCACCAGCAAGTTCAAATCAGCTAAAGCAGTACGGAGGTTCCGTACCAAGCGTAGTATTCGTCGTAAAGTACATGGGACGGCAGAGCGTCCTAGGTTGACCGTGTTTCGGAGCAATCGCAATATTTATGCGCAATTGGTTGATGATGATACACGTCAGACACTCGTTGCTGCATCCACACTCGACCAGGGACATGAGGCCGACTCCCCAGTAAATGCAGGCTCGGTCGTGGGGGAGCGGCTTGCTACACGTGCGGCGGAGCACGGAATCCGCAAAGTCGTGTTTGACCGGAACGGTTATAGGTATCACGGGCGTGTCCGTTCGTTGGCTGAAGGTGCCCGTAAGGGTGGATTAGAGTTTTAATTTGAAAAGTATAGGACGCAATGCAAAGAACGCAAAATCAGCAGCGCAACCGCAGTGAATCCACGGATCAGACGGAATGGATTGATCGTTTGGTCAAAGTGAAACGTGTGGCCAAGGTGGTCAAGGGTGGACGCCGTTTTTCATTTAATGCGGTGGTCGTCGTTGGTGATGGCCGGGGCCATGTAGGTACGGGGCTTGGTAAGGCAAATGAAGTTGCGGACGCAATCAAGAAGGGGACGGAAGATGCAAAAAAACGCCTAATCTCTGTTCCGGTGACCAAGACAGGTACGATCCCCCATCAGGTGATTGGCAAGAAAGATGCAGGACGCGTGTTGTTGAAGCCTGCATCTCCGGGGACGGGCGTGATCGCAGGTGGCGGAGTCCGTGCAGTCCTTGAGTGTGTGGGGATCACCAACGTACTGTCCAAGTCGCTTGGCACCAGTAATCCGCATAATCAAGTTGCGGCGACCATGAATGCACTCAAGAGCTTGGAGCATCCCCTGGAAGTGGCACGTCGCCGTGGAATTCCCCTGAACCGCGTCTTTGAAGGATAAGATGATGTCACTCAAAATTACTCAGTCACGGAGTTTGATCGGTTCATCGGGGCGTCAGCGCCGGACGATGAAAGCTTTAGGATTGCGTCGCCTGCATCACACGGTGACGCATCATGATACTCCAGTTATTCGGGGTATGGTGCGCAGTGTATCTCATCTGGTCAAGGTCGAAGAAATCACTGCTCAAGAGCAGGAAACGGAATAGACACATGAATTTAGGAACGCTAAAACCCGCGAAGGGCTCGACAAGACGTAATAAGCGACTTGGCCGAGGGGTCGGATCCGGCAAGGGAGGGCACAGTTCGTCACGAGGGAATAAGGGGCAAAAAAGCCGCACCGGCAATCATCGGATGCCGGCTTGGTTTGAAGGCGGCCAAATGCCGCTTCAGCGTCGGGTTCCCAAGTTTGGATTCAAAAATCCTAATCGGGTATCCTATAACGTATTGAATCTCGGCCAGCTAGGTTCGCTGGTTGAAGCCGGGAGGCTGAGCGCAGACAAACCGATTACGCCAGATTCATTAGTAGGAGCGGGTTTAGTCCGCAAGAATGATCGAATTAAGATCCTCGGAGGTGGTGAACTGACCGTTGCCTTAAACATTGAGGTTCACGCTTTCAGTAAGTCAGCAGAAGAAAAAATTCAGGCAGCGGGTGGATCAATCCAGCAACTGTCAGCCAACTAACTCAGTCGAGAGAACTCTGAATGGCGGGAATTGCCGATAGCTTACGCAGTATTTGGAAGATTGATGAGTTGCGCAAGCGGATCATTTACACCCTTGGGATCCTAATCGTTTATCGGGTTGGGGCATACGTATCTCTGCCCGGCATTGATGCTGCAGAACTCACAAGTGCATTTGCACAGGGAGATCCAAACAATCTCTTTGGATTTTTCAATCTTTTTGTAGGGGGTGCTTTCCTTCAAGCGGGTGTATTCGCATTGGGGATTATGCCGTACATCACGGCCTCCATCATTATCCAGCTTCTCGGTGCGGCAGTGCCGTATTTCCAGAAACTTCAACGTGAAGGAGAGGAAGGGCGCCGAAAGATAACGCAGTTGACGCGTTATGGTACGGCGGGCATTACCATGCTGCAGTCGATTGGTTACAGCTTGTTCCTTTGGGGAACGGTTCCATCTGCAATTGTGATTTCTCAGGGATTTTTCATGGTAACAACCGTGATTGTCCTGACGGCGGGTACCATGTTTGTCATGTGGCTTGGGGAGCGGATCACCGAAAGCGGGATCGGTAATGGAATTTCACTGATCATTACAGTCGGGATTATTGCATTTTTGCCTCAGGCATTCATCAATGAAGTGCGTCAATCGGCAAACATTTTCCTTGTCCTTTTTGAAGTAGGTGTCCTAGTGGTTGTGACTGCATTTGTGGTTCTGATGACGCAGGGTACCCGGCGGATTCCAGTGCAGTATGCGAAGCGTGTAGTTGGGCGTAAGGTCTATGGAGGAAGCACTCAATACTTACCTGTACGCGTCAATGCAGCAGGCGTGATGCCCATTATTTTTGCACAGTCCATCATGTTCGTGCCGGGCACTATCGCGCAGTTTGCACCAAATAACGAACTGATGCAGCGTTTCGGGGCACTCTTCTTGGACTTCACCAGTTGGGGATACTCCATCATTTTCTTTTTCGTGTGTGTATTCTTTACCTATTTCTACACTGCGATTGCGGTCAATCCGAAGGAAATGGCCGATACAATGAAACGTCAGGGAGGATTTATTCCCGGAATCCGGCCAGGTAAGCAGACCAGTGAATTTATTGATGCCATCCTCACGCGTGTCACGCTTCCTGGGTCACTGTTTATTGGGTTTGCAGCGATTCTCCCGGCATTTGCGGTACAACTTGGTTTGACGGAGACACAGCAGTTTGCCCAGTTCTTTGGCGGGACGAGCCTGCTAATTATGGTTGGCGTGACACTGGATACGTTAAAACAGGTGGAGAGTCATCTTTTGATGCGTCATTATGATGGGTTTATGAAAAGCGGCCGTATTCGAGGGAGGACTCGATGAGTATGCTGAAAACCCCTCATGAGATTGCTCTGCTTCGCGAGTGTGCGGATTTGGTCTCAAAAACGTTGGCGGAGGTTGCCGGGTATGTATCTCCAGGGCAGGAAACCCAGGTACTTGATCGGGTTGCTGAAGATTTTATTCGAAGCCATGGTGCGGAGCCTGCATTTAAAGGGTATCGTATGGGCTCACTTCCCCCGTTCCCTTCCGCGCTCTGCATATCAGTGAATGATGTGGTAGTCCACGGATTCCCGGGCAGCTATACCCTCTGTGAGGGAGACCTGGTGTCCATTGATTGCGGCGTACATCTGAACGGTTATTTTGGTGATAGTGCATATACGTTTGGGGTTGGAGATCTGGATCTAGACAAAACCCGGCTCTGCACTGCAACGCACGAGGCTTTAATGCTGGGAATTGCAGCAGCGACTCCCCATGCGACAATTGGAGATATTGGCTCCACGGTTCAGCGTCATTGTCAGGCGCAGGACCTGGGGGTGGTGCGGGAGCTGGTTGGCCATGGGATTGGAAGCAAATTGCATGAGTCTCCACAGATCCCCAATTTTGGCAGGCCAAACAAAGGACGCCGCCTTAGAACGGGGATGACGCTGTGCATAGAACCGATGATAAACCTTGGAACGTCTGAAATCACTGTAGATTCAGATGGCTGGACGGTCCGATCCGCTGATGGCACCGCTTCGGCGCATTACGAGCACATGATCTGTATTCGTACAGACACCCCGGAGGTACTTACGACTTTTGAATACATTGAGGAGGTTATTCCTGCTCCCTACGAGAGAACACAAACATTAACGTATGGCTAAACAGAAACCAATTGAACTTGACGGCGAAGTTACCGACGCCTTACCGAACGCCCAGTTCAGGGTGCGTCTTGAAAATGGACACTCGATCCTTGGATTGCTTGCCGGGAAGATGCGAATGTATCACATCAAAATCCTTCCTGGTGATCGGGTAAAGGTCGAAATTTCACCTTTTGACCTTTCAAAAGGCCGGATTGTGTATCGCTACAAATAGGAACCCATAAGGCTTGTGGTGCGTACCAATAAACTTTGCTTGAAAAATTAGCCATTTACACACTTCAGAGATGAAAGTGCGAGCGAGTATCAAGAAGCGGAGTGCGGATGACAAGATTGTCAGACGCAAGGGCCGCCTTTATATCATTAATAAAAAGAACCCGAAGCACAAGCAGCGGCAGGGATAGGATTATATGCCTCGAATAGCTGGAGTTGATGTGCCGCCGAATAAGCGCGGTGAGATTGCACTTTCGTCCATTTTTGGTGTGGGACGCTCTCGTGCACAGGAAATTCTGGAACGGGTTGGGCTGGATCCCAATGCTCGTCCAGAGAACTGGACAGAAGAACAGACCAAAAAAGTCCGCCGCCTGATCGAAGATCATTATATCGTTGAGGGACAGCTTCGATCTGAGATCCAGATGAGTGTGAAGCGGCTCATGGATATTGGCTGTTATCGCGGTTTACGGCATCGACGTGGCCTACCAGTGCGTGGTCAGCGAACGCAAACGAATGCAAGGACACGTAAGGGACGCAAGAAGACCGTTGCCGGGAAAAAGAAAGCACCACGCAAATAGTTACAGAATAAATAAATGGCAAAAAAGCAGGGGCGTAAGGGTCCAGGTCGTTCTGGGAAGAAAAGGGTGGTGGTTGAATCAAACGGCATGGTATTTATCCGGGCGACATTCAATAACGTGATTGTCACCATTACGGATCAGTATGGGAATTGTATTTCCTGGTCTTCTTCGGGCAAGGAGGGATTCAAGGGAAGTCGCAAGAGTACCCCTTATGCGGCGCAGGTTGCGTCCACGACTGCAGCGACAGAGGCGGTCAATCTGGGATTAAAGCGTGTAGATGTATTTGTCAAGGGGCCTGGCTCTGGACGTGAATCCGCCATTCGTGCCCTGAACACTTCGGGATTGGATATTACATCGATTCGTGATGTGACGCCGATTCCGCACAACGGTTGTCGTCCGCCTAAGCGTCGGCGTGTCTGACTTCTTTATCACCGATTCGAGTAAAAAACAATCATGGCCCGTTACAGAGGACCAAAACAGAAGATTGCACGGCGGTTTAATGAACCGCTTTTTGGTCCCAGTAAATCACTGGAGCGCAAGCCGAATCCGCCAGGACAGCATGGCCAGAAACGGCGTCGTCGTGAAAGTGAGTATGCTGTTCAGCTGAAAGAAAAGCAGAAAGCAAAACATATTTATGGGGTTCTGGAGCGGCAGTTCAAGAACCTGTTTGAAAAGGCTGCCCGCAAGAAGGGGGTGACCGGTGAAAATTTGCTCCGGTTTCTGGAGGCACGTCTGGACAATACGGTCTTCAGATTCGGGTTTGGTTCAACCCGGCGGCAGGCACGGCAGATGGTCACACATGGGCATATCCTGGTCAATGGCCAGGTTGTGGATATTCCCTCCTATCAGCTACGCCCGGGAGATATTGTCTCGGTGCGACCGAGGAGTCGACAAAACCCCATATTTATTGAAAATGTAAAAAAGAACCGCCGCGTGTTTTCGTGGCTGGAAACGGATCGGAGGGTACTGAGCGGGAAGTTCCTAGATTTCCCTGAGCGCTCCGATATACCGGAGAATATTCGGGAACAGTTGATCGTGGAGCTTTACTCTAAGTAATCAACTGTGATTTTTTGAACTCAATTGTTGAATATGAGCAGACACAGAATTCAAATGCCGGCAGGGGTTCTGACGGAAGAGGTGACCCCTACTTTTACCCGGTTTGTAATTCAACCTCTTGAACGTGGGTTTGGCCAGACGATCGGCAACTCTCTCAGGCGGGTTCTACTTTCCTCGCTTCAGGGGACAGTAATCACTGCGGTGAAAATTGATGGGGTGCAACACGAATTCTCGACAATTCAGGGAGTTGCTGAGGATGTATCCGATATCATCTTGAACCTCAAGGGGGTCCGTTTCAGGCCAATGGATTTTGCGAGTGGATTGATCAATCTAAAGATCAAGGGGCCCGGTGCTTGGACGGCCCAGGATATTGGTGAAGCCACGAATGACTACCAGGTGTTGAACCCGGACCATCATATTGCTACACTCTCTGAAGGGGTGGATTTTGGTGTCGAACTTCGGGTAGAGACAGGTCGTCGATATGTCCCGGCCAACGAGAACAAGCGGGACACGGACCCAATAGGGGTAATTGCCCTAGATGCAGTCTATACTCCGATCAAGAGTGTTCGCGTTACTGTAAAGCCCACTCGTGTGGGGCAACGTGTAGATTATGAGCGGTTGGAGTTGGAAGTGGCTACCGATGGTTCGATTATCCCACAGAATGCTTTGAAGGAGGCTTCCAGCATCCTGAAGGATCATATTAATCCATTTATAGATATGGATTATGTTGAGGTGCCGACCATTGAATCGTCGAGAATAGATTTCGATATTCTACAGATCCAAGAGCAGCTTGAATTGAGTGTCGATACCCTTCCATTGTCCGTTCGTGCAAAGAATTGTCTGAAGGCTGCCAACATCGAAACGATCAGAGATTTGGTCAGTCACGATGAGGCGAACATGCTGAAGTTCCGAAATTTTGGAAATAAGTCTCTGAAAGAGCTTTCAGCTTTGCTTGCAGAACTTGGCCTGAGTTTCGATATGGACCTTTCACGGATTGCTCCTGGACCGGCTGCTTCCTAGTCAGTTACCAAAATGAGACACGCCAAGAAGGGATACAAGCTCAGTCGGACTGCCTCGCACCGCAAGGCAACTTTGGCGGCACTTTCCGTAGCGCTGATTCGACATAAACGGATCACGACAACCCTGACGAAAGCCAAGGCGCTGCGCATTTACGTTGAGCCACTGATTACC
This sequence comes from Rhodothermaceae bacterium, assembly GCA_009838195.1. NCBI lineage: Bacteria > Pseudomonadati > Rhodothermota > Rhodothermia > Rhodothermales > Rhodothermaceae > Rhodothermaceae bacterium. The sequence goes on from VXSC01000025.1 coordinate 14,661, forward strand.
CGGGCTCGTGTAGATACAACGCATCATCGCCGGGAGGTCTTTCGGCATCTGATGGACAAGGCTGCGGTGACAGAACTCTTTGACGAGATTTCTGAGAAGGTAGGTGATCGGCCAGGTGGTTACACTCGGGTCCTTCGGTTGGGACAGCGTCAAGGGGATGCTGCAGAGATGGCCGTGATTGAACTGGTAGACTATAATGACTCGGTTGCCGAGACCCGCAGCACACGCCGCCGTCGTACACGTCGGGGAAGTCGTCGTAGAAGCTCGACTCCTCGGCAGGTAGAAGTTGCTGATGCAGCAACGATTCCCTCGTCTGTGGAGGAAGAAGATGTACTCGAGGTGGAGGAAGTCGCACCGGAGGTGGAAGATGTGCCGGCAGAAGATGCTGCTCCCGAGGTAGAAGATGTATCCTCAGAAGATAATGCCCCCGAGGTAGAGGATGTGTCCGCAGAGGATACCGCGCCGGAAGCAGAAGATGTATCAGTAGAGGATACTGCACAGGAGGCAGGAGATGCATCGGCAGAAGACGTTACCCCTGAGACAGAAGACGCATCTACGGAGGTAGAGGATGATGCTAAGAACTCTGCCGAGTCCAAGTCGGATAAATCGGCAACGGGTGGAAAGGAGAGTACGCCATCGTAGGAGCTGTGCTTACCGTACATTGGTGGAAAAATCATCAACCCGCTCGGAAATTGATCCCAGCGGGTTTTTTTGCGTTTGCACTATAATTGCAACACAAGTGGGTAGATCGTGCTGCCAAGATGTTGGAAACGTCGGGAATTCTTCAGGAACGTGATATAACCATTGCAGAGCCATATGGGCAGCAATTGGATGACCTGATTGCGGACTGCCATCAGTATCTCCCGGTTGTTGATGAGGTTATGATTCGGCGGGCCTTTAAGCTCAGTTACTGGGCCCACAGAAATGACATACGTGCATCTGGTGAACTCTACATCTCACACCCACTCGCAGTTGCCCGTATTGTCGCGCGGGAAATTCGACTGGATGACACGAGTGTTGGTGCCGCGCTCCTGCATGATGTGGTGGAGGATACGGACCTAACTATTGAAATTCTGAAGGCAGAGTTCGGCGAACAGATGGCTCTGCTGATTGATGGGCTGACTAAAATTCGTGGTATCTATGCGAACCGCGCTCTAGGGCAGGCTGAGAACGTTCGTAAGCTCATCCTGTCTATGGCTCAGGATGTGCGTGTGATCTTTGTAAAGTTCGCCGACCGCCTGCACAACATGAAGACGATTGAGTCGCTTCCTCCGGCGAAGCAGCTCAAGATTGCTACAGAAACATTAAGTCTGTTTGCACCCTTGGCACACCGTTTTGGGTTGCAGCGCATCAAAAGCGAATTGGAGGACTTGGCCCTTAAAGTCCTTGAGCCAGAGGCATATTCTGCAATCGTTTCCGGGCTCAAGAGTAGCAGGCAGCAGCGGGAGGCGCACATCCGCAGTTTCATTGAACCACTCAGTACCGGCCTTCGTCAGCAAGGGTTTGATTTTGAAGTCAGGGGGCGATCCAAGAACTTGTATTCGATTTTCCGAAAAATGCAGGCCCAGAATAAACCGCTGCAGGAAATTTATGATGTGTTTGCAATTCGGATCGTGTTGAAAACTGGTGGGGGAAAGGGGAAAGAAGATTGCTGGCGGGTGTACTCCATTGTAACAGATCTATATAAACCAATACCTGAGCGCTTTAGGGATTTTATTTCTGTACCCAAATCGAATGGGTATCAGAGCCTGCACACGACGGTGCTGGATTCGGATGGACGTCGAATAGAGGTTCAGATTCGAACACAGGAAATGCACGAAATCGCTGAGCGTGGTGTGGCTGCACACTGGAAGTACAAGGAGGGAGTGGATGGAATGGATGCAAAGATGGACCAATTCCTCACCTGGGTTCATGATCTTATGGAGAACCCAGATGCGGAGCAGGCAACTGAATTTGTCCAAGAGTTCAGTCTAGATCTGTATACAGACGAGATTTATGTGTTCACTCCGAGAGGAGACCTAAAAGCCCTCCCCAAGGGGGCAACACCAGTAGATTTTGCATTCCAGATTCATACTGACATTGGGTTCCATTGTATTGGTGCCAAAGTTGACGGCAAAATGGTACCATTATCGCACAAACTCAGGAGTGGTGATCAGGTTGAGATTATTACGTCGAAGAAAATTACGGCGAACCCGGGATGGATCAAGTTTGTGGTCACACACAAAGCGAGAAGTCGCATTCGCCATCGCATTAATGAGGAACGTCGGGAAGCGGTGCGATATGGGCGGCAACTTTGGGAGAAAAAAGCGAAGCGTGCAAGGATTTCGTTAACGGAAGATGAACTGATACAGCTGGCCGATCAATTTAATTATTCGACGTCAGCACAGATGTTTTATGAGATTTCTTCCGGTCTTTTGGATGTACAGGATCTCATCCAGTATCTACGAACGGGAGATTCACCTGACCTTGATGAAGAGATTGAAGCTTCGCCGGAACCCTCCGTTTCCTTTCTCGAACATGTGCAGGACCACGGTGCTGAGGCACTTCTCATCAACGGAGAACGCATTCGAGGCTTAGCAACGGTGTATGCTTCGTGCTGTAACCCGATTCCAGGTGACTCGGTCTTTGGATACACGAGTAAAGCCGGTTCTATAAACATCCATCGAACAGGTTGTCGGAATGCGGCACACTTACTGGTAAACCATCCAGATCGCATCCAATCGTGTACATGGAGTCGGCAGAAAGATGTGCGCTTTGTTGTCGGGCTTCGTGTTATTGGGGAGGATCGCGTTGGTATTCTACATGATTTGACTACGGTCATCTCCAGAAATCTGAAGACGAATATCCTGTCCATTACAGTGAAGACCGAGGACGGCTTTTTTGAGGGTACGATTATCCTTCAGGTCAGTGATCTGCAGCATCTCAAACGTCTGATTGAGCGCATCAAACGAGTTGACAATATCCGTGGTGTCTATCGTTTTGAAGAATAAGGGAATCCAAATACCTCCACGGATTGTGTCTGTCGACTACGGTACCAAGCGAGTTGGGTTATCGATGGCCGACCCGCTGCATCTGTTTGCACATCCCCTAGATACCTGTAGTCCTGAATCTTCCATAGAGAAGCTGATTTCTCTTCATAAGAGAGACACCATCCGTGTGATCGTGATTGGCTGGCCTCTAAACGAAGATGGGACGGAAGGGGAGGCCACTCGGCGTGTGGATCGGTATATCCACCAACTGTGCAGGCGTCTTCCTGATGTGGAAATCATACGCTGGGATGAGCGTTATACTTCGGAGGAAGCCAAATCGCGGTTGGCCGGCCGACATGGTAAAAAGGGTCGGAGGAGTGTTGATCAGGTTGCAGCCTGTATCATCCTGCAGGAATATCTGGAGTCAATTTCCGAAACCACTGGACTCAATTAACGTACGCACAGAAAAACCATAATTTGAATATGCGTAACCCAAGCACATTGATACTCATCGTAGTTATTCTGCTCGTAGGCTTTGCAGGCTGTGCGGGTTGTGGAACCTACAACAGTTTGATTGGCCAGGAAGAGGCAGTTGAAGAAGCCTGGGGTAACGTTCAAACCGCGTATCAGCGGAGGGCGGACCTGATTCCGAATCTCGTAAGTACGGTACAGGCTGCGGGGGATTTTGAGCAGGAAACACTGCAGGCCGTTACCGAGGCACGCGCTCGAGCGACATCCATCAATGTATCTGCAGATGATCTGCGTGATCCTGCGAGTCTGGCACAATTCCAGCAGGCACAATCCCAATTATCAGGTGCTCTGGGCAGATTGCTGGTGGTCAGCGAGAATTACCCGCAGTTACAGGCGACCGCAGGATTCCGTGATTTGCAGGTACAGTTGGAAGGGACGGAAAATCGCATCAACACCGCGCGTACACGCTACAACGGTGTCGTAAGATCCTATAATACAGCAATCCGCCAATTCCCTGCAGCCATCTTTGCCGGTATGTTCGGACATAGCCGCAGATCCTCATTTGAAGCAGAGAGTGGTGCACAAAATGCGCCTGAGGTTGATTTTGATTCGTAGGTGCAGCATCAAAAACTGGATTCTCTTTATTGTGTTGGTTGCTACTCCTCAGCAAATCCTGGCTCAGCAACAGAGGACTGTTTTGGATGATGCCGGGATCTTGACTGCACGGGAGGAAGAGCGGTTGTCCCTTGTATTACAATCATATGAGGACAGCACTTCGAATCAAATTGCGATACGTACGCTTCAATCATTAGAAGGGCAGGACATAGCCGAGTATGCAACGGAATTGGGGCAATCTCTTGGAGTTGGTCAGTCAGAAACAGATAACGGCGTCCTGATCGTTGTCAGTACGGAGGATCGCTCCGTATTCATTGCAGTTGGGTATGGTCTAGAAGGGGCCATTCCCGATGTGTTGGCCGGTCGCATTGTGCGCGATATTATTGTGCCGGATTTTCGAGAAGGTAGATACTATGCTGGTTTGGTCGGTGCAGTGGATGCAATCATGCTGGCTGCGGCAGGCGAATATACGGCCGAATCCTTACCACCTAGACGATCATCAAATCGAAGTGGTGATTGGGGAGGGACACTTCTATTTTTGATGGTTGTGGTGTTCGCAATTGTGATGTCAACTCGAAACAGAGGAGGAGGTCGTGGTCATAGGCGTCATTATGGTGATGACGGTTTGATTCCGCTCATGTTTTTGTTAGGGCATGCCAGCGGTCGCGGTGGCGGTGGATTTGGAGGAAGTGGCGGCTTTGGAGGTGGCTTCGGTGGTGGTTTTGGAGGAGGAGGGTTTGGCGGAGGAGGTGCTGGCGGAAGCTGGTAAACGTGGATCGATCCGAGAGGGGGATCACGGTTTTGGAGCTTGACTCCCAGACAATCTGAACCACATGGATCGAATAAAATTACTCTTAGAGCTCCATGAGGCGGATTCGTCGGATCCATTTACCCTGTTTGCTCTTGGATTTGAACACCAGAAACGAGAACGGTTAGAAGAAGCTCTGAAGTGGTACAGAGCCACTTTGTCGGCTGATCAAGACTATACGGGAGTCTATTATCATTTAGGGAAATTGTACGTAGAGCTCGGGCGTCTAGTGGATGCTGAACAGACGTACAAGGAGGGGATCCTGATTTGCAGTCGATTGCGAGCTCTCAAGGAGCGTGCAGAATTACAGCAGGCGCTGATGGAATTGGACAATGAGTGACGACGATTTCCGGTATGCGGACTCTGCAGAGCATGCAGGCATCAAGGGGTATTTTCAGTCCACCCGTACGGCAACCTGGGGATTCCTGATGGCATTGCCCCTTGTGATTCTCTATGAAGTGGGGATCATTTGGGTCAACATGGGTAGAGATTCACAAGTTCGCATTTCTTCCGAGGGTATACTCAAGAGTATTATTTCGAAATTTGGACTCACCCATGAGCTTGTTTTACTTGGGATAGTTCTGATTATAGGGATTGGCATCACTGTTTGGGAACGGAAAAAGAATGTGACGTTCAGTACTCGGTATCCTGGCTTGGTCATTCTGGAAAGTGCCATTTATGCAATTGGTCTGGCATTTTTTGTTTCAGGAATTACGCAACTATTGCTCTCTCCGTTGATGATTATTCAGGAGGGGGAAACCCACGGGATCGCGACGAACATCGTCCTTTCCCTCGGAGCCGGAATCTATGAGGAGTTGTTATTTCGCGTACTAATTGTAGGAGGAGCTTTTCTAGCGCTGCGGCTGTTTTTTCCGAATCAGCGAAAATTGATGTATAGCATCGCCGCAGTGATCGGCGCACTCAGCTTCAGCACTATACATCATTTTGGCGCTTATGGGGACCCTTGGGTATTGGATGTATTTCTTTTCCGCGCAATCTTTGGATTGGTTTTTAGCGTTGTCTTCCTAGCCTGAATTCCCGCGTTGATTTTTTCTTGTGAATTTCAGGGTCGTTTGGCGAACTGGACTTGGAGGGTTTTGTTGCCTAGCCAAGGGATGTTCTGTTGTAGTTCAGGATATTGAGCGGCAATGAGATAGTTGTCTTTGGCACGAGCCCTGAGGTGGACGAGGATTTTATCGTGGGTGATGGTGATTTTTCCACTGTGGCGGACCAGGTCTCGGTAGAGGGTGCGAGCCTCGGCCTTTTCATAGCCTTGGGCGACCCGGGTCCCCAAGAGTCGATAGAGCACGCTGGCCATGACGGTCAGTTGGACATCGACGTTGATGCGCATGGGAACGGCCGAGCTCAAGGCATCCATGTGAAAGAAGTCAATGGCATCGCTGATAATATTTTCGATGACCATGCGCCGGGCATAGCGATCAATGAGTTGGTTGGGCGAACGTTTCATCTGATTGGTAATGAGTACGGTTGGTTTGTCATGGCCCAAATTTTTGACGAGCAGTTGTCGCAGGGGCTTGGGGTAGGTCCGCAGGGTAATGATTTCATCGACAATACTCGGGGTTCGGTAGGCCCGACCGATGTTTGTCAGGCGGATTTTGGTCCAGGCGGATGGTTCCAGGGTATGAATTTTCTGGACCAATGCGGCGTGTCGGCGGCGCAGGGTCAGAAAGTCAATTCCCATCTGGTCCAATACGGCCAGATTTGCGTAGATGGTAAATCGGCTGTCAAAGACAAGTTCTCCGGGAAGGGTTCCGGTCCGGGCCTTCCAATCGCGGACAAATTCCAGAATGGCATCGTTCTGGGTTTCTTTTCTCAGGGTTGCATCGGCATAACAAAAGACATGTGCCTGGGCATCGCGGGCCAGCATGGTGAGGATTCCACGCTGTCGTCGGCTTCGCTTAGAGACAAAATGTTTCTGGAGCAGAGCCTGATCTCCATGGTAGGGGATGGTATGAAAGTCCAGGTCCACGGAAGCCCCGGTTCCCACGACATCGGCCAACTGTGCGGCGGCATGATACCAGCGATGCATCAGGGGCCCTGCAAAGGTCGGATCGACCTGGATGGAGTATTCGGTCAGGACCGTGCGTTTGCAAATGGCATTGAGACCGGCAAACAGAGCCAGGCCCTGGTCCAGGGTTTCGGCCATCACCTGGGAGGGGCGCCCAATGCCCGAGAGCTTCAGGGCCAAAAGCGAGCGAACCGCACAATCCGCCGGGATCATGCGGGTCCGGGGCATTCCGACCTGTTCCAGAATATCGTCCAGTCCCATTCGAGCCAGATCAAAGGCAAACAAAAACAACCCCGCAAACTCGGTGTGAAAGGATCGTTCGCTGAGATCCAGTTTGCGGCGGTCGGCCGTGACCGTTCGCGGCGTACGGGCCGCGCGGCGGGGCAGACGCGGAAGGTTTTCCTTTTGGAAAATGCCATAGATGTATCCCAGACTGGCCGGCATCTTCCGCTTCTTCAATGCATCCTGAATCTCATAGATCGTCAAGCCCTGTTCGGTTCGCAGTGCGAGAATTTGGGCGGGTCGGGGATCCGGGGGCTTGACCGCCGACAATGAGGATTCCGGTTGCGGCCAAAAGAAGAACGGAGACGGGTTTTTGCGGAAGCGGGTCAAAAGGTTTCGAAAGGACCCGGGGGTATAGCCGCCGCGCTCGGCGGCTTCTTCCACGGAACATCCTTCATGGAGATAGGCACGAAGGGCTTCGTATTGTCGCATGGGACGGAAGTCGGGCTGGGCAAAGAAGGGGGAGCGGGGTTCCATTGTCATCTATGAAGTATGAAGTAACAGCCAATATAATAAAAGCAAAATAAAGAACCAAATGACCACTCGGGTCGCGCCGGAAAGAACGACAAAACTGCGGAGTGAAGGGAAGAAATCGCCCAGGCAAGGGGCCAAGAGCGGGATGAAACGAGACACACTTCCTGGCTTCGAGAGAAGCAGGAATGATTCTATAATAGTGGTATTATGTTCTTAAGTTCACAGAAAAATATGAAAAAACGGTGCGGAACCTTCCTTCAGAAGGTTTTTCGCCAAATTGCGCCTATCTTGAACTCCCCGGAAATTCAGGCTAGTACGGGGATTTGCTGTCGTTGCCTGGACACATGCGATCTATGATGTCATGATATTTACAGGTTTTTTCTCGTTATTTGGGGAATCTTGAGCAAAATCACGTCTTGATTTTTTTCACACCAGCAATCAGCCGATCCACTTCATCGATATTGGTGTAGCAGGAAATTCCTGCCCGGATCAGTCCTTCAATCCCTAGTTTTTCAACAGCAGTAGATGCGTAGAAATCACCATGCGAGAGAAAGAGGCCGTAATGACTTAGTTGTCTGCAGGCCTCTTCGGAGGTAAACCCTTGAACGGTAAAGCCCAAGGTAGGCGTACGGGGTTGTGATGGCAATGGTCCATAACGAGTGACACCACTGATATCCCCCAATGCTTCCCATAAGTGTTTGAAGAGCAGCTGGCTACGCTCATGAAGCTCGTAATAGGTAGACTCAAGTGCTGCACGCCGAGATTGGCTAGGAGTCAGAGATGCAAGAAAGTCAACCGCCGCAGCGGATCCGGTAATCCCCTCGTGGCTTAAGGTGCCGGTTTCCATGCGCTCTGGAGCATCCGAGTCCGCTGGCTTGAGGCGTGGGACATCCAGACGTTCAAGCAGTTCGTGACGGCCATAAAATACTCCTGCATGGGGGCCATAAAACTTGTAAGGGGAGCAAGCAAAGAAGTCGCATCCAAGATCTTGCATATCACACAAAACGTGTGAAGCATAATGCACCCCATCCACATACGAAAGAATCTGGGATTCACGTGCTATTTTGGTGATTGATTTTATATCATTAATTGTGCCGAGAGCATTTGATGCACCTCCCACTGCAATCAACCGGGTACGTTCAGAAACCAAGCTTTGGAGATGATCTAGATCCAGTCGTCCAGTATCAGGATTGAATTTTGTAGAGCGTATGACAAATCCGTGCTCCCGGGCGAGGTCTTTCCAAGGGTCAATGTTTGCATGATGGTCAAGATCAGTGATGAGTATTTCGTCTCCACACTGCCAGGATCGTCCCAAAGCGCGTGCAACATGAAACGTTATCGTGGTCATATTTTGACCAAACACAATTTCTGTAGGTCGGCAGTGGAGGAAGTCGGCAAAGGCTTCACGGGCACGACTTAGAATCTCGTCTGTTTCGGTGCTTGAAGGATATGCCCAATGTGTGTTCGCATTGTGGTGGAGCAAATAATCTACGACGGCAGCGGCCACCACCGTGGGCACCTGTGTCCCTCCCGGCCCATCGAAATAGGCTACCCGATAGCCATTATGCTCACGTTGCAGCGCGGGAAAGAATCGGCGGATTGCCTCTGTCGTAATCGTTGCTTGATGCATGATTAGCCATTGAATGGAATTATTCTCTGATTACACAGAATGTGATGAATACATGCGATTTGTTTTAATCTTGATTGACAACCTCGAGCACACACTTGACATTTTTCTCGGAAATGTTTATCCTGCCGGAGTCTCTAAGAAATTTCGACCCATCAAAATGTGTAATCCCAATCTTCTTTATTTGTAAGGCCGAACTTCTTGCAAAACTCCTTTCCAGCCTGCAAATATGCCATTGGTACTTCCAGAGCAATATTTGCTTCCACGCAAGGGGTTTTTGCAAAATGTTCGGCTGTGTTGAAAATCGGGGGGGGGGGCGAGGATTTCTTGGGCGTATATCCGCTGTTCTCGTAGTGTTTGCCGGAGTGCTCTTT
>VXSC01000026.1 GCA_009838195.1 Rhodothermaceae bacterium
ATGAGTAAATTGGGGAAACGACGCAAGATATGCGCCCGTTTTTCATTAGACCTAGATAGACAAGTGGTTTCAGGTCAGTATCTTCCGTAGATCCGCGTACTGGCAAGTCGTTCATCATGGCAAAGTATGTATTTGCTGAATCGGTCCAATACCTCAAGGGAGTAGGCCCATCTCGCTCGAACGTACTGTCTCAATTCGGCGTAGAGACCTATCGGGATCTCTTACATTACTACCCCAGGCGTTACCTGGATCATTCGAATGTATCCCGGGTGATTGATTTGTCCACCGAAGGGGACGTGGTCACAATTATCGGGACCGTTCACAGTGCCGAGTTGGTTTCGGGTCGCAATCGTCAGCGGCTTGAAGTACTAATCCGTGATGATTGGAACGGACATATGAAATTAATCTGGTTCAAGGGAGTCAAATGGATCCAGAAAGCGTTCGCTCCAGGCTACCGGGTTGCATTTACCGGGGAGGTGTCAAGGCTTGGTAAATCCTGGACAATGGTGCACCCGGATTTTGATCGGCTTGATGAGGGAGGACCGCAGCTCTCAACGGGTAGAATTACCGCCCTGTATCCTGGCAGTGCACGGTTGCAGGGAGTTGGCCTTAACAGTCGGACGTTTCGGAATATCATCTATCAACTCATCAAGAGCCATGGGTTGAAATTCCCACAGGTCCTGCCTGAATGGGTAGAAAAGAAGTGCAATCTCCTTGATGGCCGGGTCGCCCTGCGGGCAATCCATTTCCCCAAAAGTCACGGGGAGCTGGAAAGAGCCCAAAATCGCTTGAAATTCGAGGAATTATTCTTTCTTCAATTATTGCTTCGCTATACCAAAAAGAAACGTGCAGAACGTACAGGGATCCGTTTGAATGGTCAGGGTGTCCGCTGTGGGCAGTTTATCAACGAGGTACTGCCCTTTGAATTGACGCAGGGGCAGAAGGATGCCCTGAAAACGATCAAGGAGGACATGCTCAGCGGCTATCCCATGTATCGTATGTTGCAGGGGGATGTTGGTTGTGGCAAGACCGTTGTTGCGGTTGCGGCCCTGATCTTGGTTGCAGACAGCCGGTTTCAAGGCGTTTTTATGGCGCCAACAGAGGTTTTGGCTGAGCAACAATATTCCAGCCTGTGTCAATATCTTGAGCCGCTTGGGATCAAGGTCGGGTTGCTGATCGGAGGACAGCGTAAGCGGGTCCGGGAGCAGATCCTGGCAGAGATTGCCAGCGGAGAAATTGATATTGTTGCAGGGACCCATGCGGTGTTTCAGGAGCAGGTGAAGTTCGAGAAGTTGGCACTTGCCGTTGTAGATGAGCAGCATCGCTTTGGTGTGGAGCAGCGTGCAAGCTTGGTTGCCAAGGGAGAAAATCCACATGTGCTTTTGATGAGTGCCACACCGATTCCGCGATCCCTTTCGATGACGATGTATGGGGATCTTAGTATGACGACCATTCGGGATCTCCCAAAAGGACGCAAGCGCATTATTACCAGACTACTCCGGGAAAGTCACCGCTCGGAAATGGAAGCCATCGTACTGGAACAATTACGGCAGGGACGGCAGGCCTACATCGTTTATCCGCAAGTGGATGAAAGCGAGAAGAGTGATCTAAAAAATGCGGAAGCAGGCTTTTCAGCATGGCAGCAGTTGTATCAGAAGGACAAGGTTGGGCTTGTCCACGGAAAGATGAAGAGTCAGGAAAAAGAAGCGGTCATGGCACGGTTCAAGTCGGGACAGGTACAGGTTCTAGTGGCAACGACGGTCATTGAAGTCGGCGTGGATGCATCGGAAGCAACTGCCATTGTCATTGAACATGCAGAGAGATTTGGGTTGAGTCAATTACATCAGTTACGGGGACGTGTTGGGCGGGGTAATCATCAGAGCTATTGTATCCTTATGGCAGAATGGCGTCAATCTTTGGAGTCCAAAGAACGATTGAAAGTGATTGAGCGTACCACGGACGGGTTTGAGATCAGCGAAGCAGACCTAAAGTTGCGGGGAGCAGGTGATCTATTTGGAACCCGGCAAAGTGGAATGCCGGAACTTCGGATTGCAGAGATCCCGGAGGACACACCGATTCTGGAACAGGCGCGACAGGTCGTGAGGGATCTTTGGGAACAGGATCAAGATCTGGCTTTACCTCAGCACCGGGCCATGTACACATATTTTGAGACGTTCATATTGGCACGGATGGAGGGGTATGCACGTATAGGCTAAGGGAATATGGAGAAATACTGGGACATATTTCTGAGCGGTTACGAGGCCTACTCACGCTATTTGTGGATAGAGATCACGGTCCCCCACTGGCAAAATTATTTCTATTGGCTGGTTGGGGTTAGCCTCTTTTTCTTTGTGTTTGAGCTTTTTGCCCCGTGGCGTAAAGAGCAGAAGAGGTTCAGGCATGATTTCTGGCTGGATCTCTTCTATATGTTCTTCAACTACTTCCTGTTCTCGCTCTTTATCTTCAATGCGGCGAGTATGGTGGTTGTGAATCTCTTTAACGATGCGCTGGCCATTATTGGGATTACCAACTTGGTGGCGATTCAGGTGGGGAATCTGCCCGTGTGGGCACAGCTACTGGTGCTTTTTGTGATCCGGGATTTTATTCATTGGAATGTTCACCGGCTTTTGCACCGCATCCCGGCATTATGGGAGTTTCACAAGGTGCATCATTCGGTGGAAGAGATGGGATTTGCTGCACATCTGCGGTTTCACTGGATGGAGAATGTGGTCTACAATGGACTACAGTATATCCCTCTGGCGATGATCGGGTTTGGGATTGAAGAGTTCTTTATTGTATACCTGGTCACACTGGTGATCGGGCATTCAAATCACAGCAATATCTGGATCCCTTTGGGCCCCCTGAAATATATAATCAACAGTCCCCAGATGCACATTTGGCATCATGCCAAGCACTGGCCGGAGGGCCATCCGTATGGCATCAATTACGGGATCAGCCTCAGCCTGTGGGACTATCTATTCAAGACCGCATCCATCCCTCATAGCGGACGTGACATTGAGCTCGGTTTTGAAGATCTGGAGGAATTCCCTAAGACGTTTGTGCGACAAAGTTTGCATGGACTCGGCACCGGAAAAAAGAGGAAAAAGTCTCGGTGATTTCGGATGCGTGCAAACCTGTAGAAATGGTCAGGCAGGAGGTCCTTCATTGAGAACCCGGCACAGATCCCACCCATGCGACGCAAGTTGATGTCCTTTTCCCAAAGGTCATCAGATAACGCGGCGCTCTGTGAACCTCGTACCTAAAATTCCCCCAATGCGTAATCTTGACGTATCCCAGACGGGCTTTCAGTAGATCTTGAAATTTCAAGTAAGCCAAGATTGAGCCAATACTTGCAGTTTAATTTACGGAAATTTGGAATTATTAAAACGAAGTACTATACTAGCGTCGTTTTATTTTTACTTCTAATAAAACTCAAACTGGACTCATGAAAAAATACATTGGCTGGATGGCATTGCTGGTTTGTTTGGCTATATCCATCGGATCTTTGGGAACGATTAAGAAGATTGCAGATGCGAAACAACATTCAACTGCAGGATGCGGACTCTGTATAGTATATGACAGAGAGTCGGGCGAGACAGAATCTTATCCCTATGTTGACCCTGAGAGTGACTTGAAACCCGACGGCTGTGCCTGTAGCTGTAGGTAGAGGAGATCGTCAGTTTGATCTCCTTTGGTTTTATACACGATTGGTTCAAAGAAAAGGACAGTGAATCGAGTTAGGTCTTTGTATGTGGTCGTGCTTCTGGGTGTTGTGATCTCACTTACTTTGACACCACCTCCTGCAGTAGCGCAAAATAAAATTTCACGATTTCTCACTGATGAAGGTGAGCCACCCATGTCAGCAGTGATAGGGTATATTCCGCTTAGCCCCGATTCTGCTTTGGTTGTGGATAATACCGATTCGATCTTTTTGATCATATCTGACCGAAGGGAAAGGTTATTAGGACAGAAGGGCGGTGGCTCATGTGAACATCAACAAGTGACGTCTTACACACTAGCAGGGGATACACTCTTTGTACTTGATACTCAACTTGGGCGGATTACGGGATATTCCATTCATACTGGAGAATGCCTAAAAGAAGTGGTAATGCCAGAATTGGCTCAATTTTCCCAGATTGAAAAAAACGGGAATTGGTTTTATCTGGCGAAGGCCAACTATAATAGTTCGGACCCTCCCGACGAACCTCTGCTCTATCGCCTTGGTTCTGAAGGTGATCTCTTGCCTTTGGCTTTAACGATAGAGGATCTAGACGCGGATCTTCTACTTCTTCCCTTCAAAGTTGGGCAGCGGGTAAATACGATCAAACCTAGAGGCAACAAGCTGTATTTCATTTTGCCATTTTCTCACAGAATCTGGCAATATGACACTGAAACCAAGCTTTTCTCTTCCTTTAATCTGAAAAATGAATCGGCGAAAATTGCAAAGTACTCCTCTTCAACAGATTTTGAAGAGGTAGCTAAACTTGTGCCTAGATTAGAAATCGAACTGGATTTGTTTCTCCTCGAGGATCGAGTGATTGTGTTGTCCATATTCCAAAATCAGTACAGATTAAGAAGTTATTCGTACTCTGGTGACCTGATTGCAGAAGAGAAAGACGTTCAACATGTTTACTTTCATGAACGGGAGAATCTTTATTCACTAGTTTCAACGAACTCTGACACTGAGATATACGCTATCGAGCTTGTCAATTTTTTTTCTGTTCGTTGAACTGCTGTTGTGCCGCCCATCAAATGTCGGATAGAGGTGTTTGAGCTTAACTCGTGCGTCTTCGGTGGTGAAACTCTGGCACACGTCGGGCTACCTATGTGTTCACTTTGATCTCAGTTTATTTTACAGCAACCTAATAAATCTAATAGTCCAATTCAGCTCAGATTGGCTGCTTGTGTATTGAGATTTAAAAACGCACTTGGTTGGGCCTAGTTTTTTGGGCTTGCTGGATTTCATGTTTGTACCGGTAAACATGCTGAACAATCGATTCATGGATGGCACCGGTAGAGCATCTTTGAGTGGACTTTGGTACGTGTTGCCAAACGATCAAATCAACCCACTGGTGCGCGGATGCTTCATCCAGAAACATTTTGCCTAGCTGCATCAGGGTGATTCCCACTCGGTGTGAAAATCCCGCCTTGCCATAGTTCTCCCATTTTTGTTTATCTCTATCCACGGAGATCCAGAAAAAGGGTTTTTTGGATGGGTAAACCCTAGAAATAGTTAGGAAGGTACCTCTTCACGGCAGAAGCTCTCAGATCTGAACTTCCCCCCTTTTTGATTTTGTAGAGGGATAATTTTCTCTGTGTATTCGA